>CAZANF010000154.1:0-7232 GCA_964486425.1 uncultured Spirochaeta sp.
AGTCATTTACAAAAAAGCCAAGGTGTCGTTTTACTACTACTACAGACCAGTTGCACAATCCCTAAAAAGGTAATATGTTACCTAATATGAAAAAGCCATTCCTTTTACTCCCGATAATTGTTTTCGGCGCAGCTTCCTGTACACATACCCGGTATCAGGTCGAAAGCCTGCTGGCGGATGCAGTCGATGTAACCGACATCACCATGGATTACGAGAACCTGCATGATTTGCCTGAACCGGTTCGGCGGTATTTTCGCTATGCCGTACCGGACGGTCATCCGCATGTTCGCAACCTCACGCTGCATCACACCGGTCGTTTCAAGCGCTCCCACGATGCCGAATAGGAGGACATCAGGGGAGACCAGTATTTTTCGGCAGCCAGGCCCTCCTTTTTGTGGATCGGAACCACCAAGACCTTCCAGGCTCATGATACCTATGTGGAGGACACCGGCAGATTACAGGTCTACCTGTTCGGAAGGATTCGTATCGTGAATGAGACCGGTCCGCATATGGACCAGGGAGAACTCCTGCGCTGGCTCGGCGAAGCTGTATGGTTTCCAACCGCCCTGCTTCCCCGCCGCGGAAAAAGCTCCGAAGCAAGCCCCGGATATAGCGGCCGCCTGGAATGGAGCAGTATCGACAATAATACCGCCAGAGTGGACTTTGAATACAATGGAATATCGGTGTGGTATATCGTCACCATAAATGACGCAGGCCAGATTACCCGCCTGGAAACCGAGCGCTATATGGAAGAAGGCCGGCTTGAACGATGGGAGGGTCGAGTCTCGGACTACCAGCAAGTAAACGGGATGATGGTGCCCATGAGGATTGAGGCATCCTGGCTGCTGCCTGACTACACCCATACATATGCTCAGTTTCAAGTCCGCAGCCTGGAGTACAACACCGAACCATAAGCGGATTCATGCCTCAACAGGTTGATTGCAGTGCCCTGTCATTCGTATATTTAACCCAGGAAGGAGTTGTACATGGATGATAAGAAACTCAACAAAGAAAAACGACAGGCTCAGCTGGATGAATGGAAAGCTGAAATTGATGTGCTGAAGGCCAGAGCGGATAAAGCAAGTGCGGAAACCAGGCTGAAGCTCAAAAAAAAGATTGCCGAGGCAGAGGATTCCCTCGACAATGCGAAATCAAAGCTGGCCGAAATAGTTGAGGCCGGAGACGAAAAGTGGCAGTCCTTCAGGTCAGGTCTGGAAAATTCAATAAAATCAATAAAGTCTTCCATAGAGGAAAAGATTTCTGCAGAAGACGATGAGCAGGAGGGTTCGGAGCAGCAGTAGCTGTTATCTCTTGAATTGTAAAGCGCATAGAGTGCCGTTTTTTTCTCTGGTTATCCGGATTTCTCCGCGAAGCTGTTTGACCAGGTCCTGCACCACCATCAGCCCGAATCCTGTCCGGGTCTCCAGCTGAAAGCCCCGAGGCACGCCGACTCCGGTATCCTGTATTTTCAGAACCACGGTACTATCCTGCATACCCGCGAAAATCTCTATCTTTCCAGAGGATCGGCCGACGAAGGCATGCTTCATGCTATTTGTCAGCAGTTCGTTAATAATAATCCCGAGGGCTTGCACCTGCTTGGTGTCCAGCGTAAACTCCTCGATCTGTTTCTCTATCGCAATTGCATGTGACCCGGAAAAATTCACCAGAATTTCATCAATAAGTAATGTCAAATACTCCTGTACCGGCAGCTCGGTAAAATCGGAAGACTGATAGATCTTGCTGTACAACAGCATCATGCTCTGCACCCGTTGTGCCGCCTCTTCAAGGGCCTGACGGGCCGACTGCTCCGCTACCGAATCGGCCTGGAGCAACAGCAGACTGTAGACCTGGTACATATTATTTTTAATGCGATGATGGACCTCCTTGAGCAAGATTTCCTTCTCCGCCAGCAGATCCCGGATTTTTCTCTCACCCTTCCTTCGCAGCATCTGCTCTTTCTGTACATCACTCAAATCCCGAAACTCCACTACACGCACCTGTCGCCCGTGATATGGCATGTTGCGGCCGCGGATATTCACTGCGTATTCCTCGCCGTTTTTTCGTATGCCAACAGCTCCATATGGCAGTTCAGTTCCTCCGCGGATCTTATCCCGCACCCTCTGACGGTCTCCTTCGGGAAAAAGACGCAGCCCATCCATCCCGATGAGCTCATCCATGGAATACCCGGTTATCTCGGAAAGCCGTTGATTACAGTCCAGAATGATCCCATGCTCATGGATAGCAATCCCGCTGAATGACGCATTATGCAGCGCTTTATAGCGGAGTTCGCTTTCCCGCAGCAGCTGCTCGGCCTGTTTCCGAACTGATATATCGCGATAATTCCCCAGAAAGCCCTGGATGAATGGATCATGCAGCATATTCGCAATCGTTATTTCCACCCACACATATCGCCCGTCTTTACACCGGTAGCGCAGTTCCATGGTCCCGGTTGCTCCATGCTCCGCACTCAGTTCGATTTTCAACTTCCGGGCGGCGTCCAGATCATCCGGATGCACGTGTATAAAGGCACTCTTGCCTACAACATCCTCCGGTGTCCAGCCAAACGAGCAGGATGCATTCGGACTCTTGTAACGGGTAATACCGTCATCATCTATAATTACGATTACATCAGCAATATTTGATATCATTCTGCTGTATCTGAGCTCGCTGTCTTTCAGGCTTTTCTTGGCGTCAAACAGCCTGAATGCCATCTGTATTGAAGTGTTGAGCACTGCATTACTGGAGGTTTTCACCACATAACCATATGAGGCAATACGCTCGGTCCGCGCCACAAACTCAGGCTCGGTGTGGCTGGACAGAAATACAATCGGAATATCACGATGTTCCAGAATCAATCTGGCTGCCTGCGCACCGTCTATTCCCCCACCGAGGTCAATATCCATCAGCACCAGATCAATATCATCGCGCTGAGCGGTGGCACAGACGGCTTCTTCTCCGGTATTCGCTGTCACCATCCGGTACCCATATCCCTCCAGCACCCGTTTAGTAATTCGTGCGGTAATCCGCTCATCCTCGACCAGCAACAGTGTTTTTCCGGAATTTTTCATTTCATTTATCCTATCATCGCCCGGGTATCTGTTGTACCCGTGTGCGCGGCGATATTTGCGTTCGTACTGTTTTCCCGTTATTATGACCATAAAAGTTATATAATGAGGAAACTATGCCGGAAGTTACAAAGAAGGGGTTCCAGCCGCTGCCGCATGACGAAGCAGAGAAACAGGCCGGGGAAATTCTCGCACAGATGGATTTGCAGGAAAAGATTGCCATGATCGGCGGAACCAGGGGCTTTTTCATTCAGGGAAACGAGCGTCTGAATCTCCCTGAGGTGCTTATGGCAGATGCCAGCAGCGGAGTAAACATCCGTGACTCCTGGGAGGGTGAAAAGGTGGAAATGGACATAGAGAAATCGGTCGCGTTTCCATGTCTCATACAGCTTGCCTCTACCTGGAACAGCGACCTGGCAGAGGAGTTTGCACGCAGCATCGGCGAGGAGTGCCGCGCAGGCGGGATCGCCATCCTGCTGGGACCGGGAATGAATATTTACCGGCATTCCCAGTGCGGACGGAATTTCGAGTACCTTGGCGAGGATCCGTTTCTGGCTGCCCGTCTTGTCTCCCGTTATGTCGACGGCTTGCAGAGCACGGGGGTCGCCGCGACCCTGAAGCACTTCATAGCCAACAACAGCGACTTCTTTCGCCGGAAGAGCAATTCGATTGTCGATAACCGCGCCCTGCACGAGATTTACATGCCCGCCTTTGCGGCCGGGATCAAGGCGGGGGCCAGGGCGGTAATGACGGCGTACAACCTGCTGAACGGGGAATGGTGCAGCCAGAGCCAGGAACTCATTACCGGCTTGCTGCGGAATGAACTGGGATTCCAGTGGCTGGTCATGACCGACTGGTGGGCAATCAACGACAGCGAAAAAACCGCAAAATCCGGTCAGGATCTGGAGATGCCGGCCCGCGAGATCCTTGCTGATATCGAGGCCTTGCTGCAGCAGGGAATTGTAACCGTGCAGCACATCGACCGTATGGTCACCAGCATATTGAAAACCTGCATTGCAATGGACTTCTACCGCAAGGATTTTCAGGACAAAACGTATCTGCAGAACTTCGACCGACATGAAGAAATCGCGTTTCAGACTGCCGCCGAGGGTATCGTGCTATTGAAGAATCATGAAAGCATCCTACCCCTTCGGCCCGGCGGCAGTATACTGGTCACCGGGCGCTTTGTAACCGAAACCGCTGCGGGGGGCGGGGCTGCGTCGGTGAAGGGCTACAACCACAGCTCGCTGATTGAGGAGCTTGCTCAAAAATTTGGCGGCTCGGTTCAGTACGTCGAGAACCCGACCGACGAGCAGATTGCGCAGGCCGATACGGTGCTGGTGAGCACCGGAACCCTGGACAGTGAGGGACGCGACCGCGCCTTCGCCCTGCCGCCGGCGGAGGAACAGCGCGTGCTCCGCATGGTCGCCCTGAATTCCCGTACGATTGTGCTGGTGAGTTCAGGTGGAGGGATTCGCATGACGGACTGGAGCGACAGGGCCGCAGCGATCCTCTACACCTGGTACGGGGGACAGACCGGCAACAGGGCGGTGGCGCAAGTTATCTGCGGGGACATAAATCCCTCCGGCAGACTGCCGATCTCCATAGAACGAGAGTTTGCTGATTCGCCGGGAGCAGACTACATTCCAGCCGGAGAGGAACTGTACATGGACTGGAATGATGAAGGCGAAAAGCGGCACAAGGTCTTTGATGTTCCCTACACCGAGGGGATACTGGTGGGATATCGCTGGTACGAAAAGAAGGGGATACAGCCGCTGTTTCCCTTCGGACACGGGCTGTCCTATACGCAATTTGCCTATGAAAACCTGCAGATTTCTGCAGATGAGATCACTGCAAGGGATGGGCTGACAATCAAGGTGGATATACGCAACCTGGGCGAACCGGCAGGAAAGGAGGTCATCCAGGTATATGTACGGGATATCGAATCCACCGTGCTGCGTCCCGAGAAGGAGCTGAAGGGCTTTTGCAAGATTCCACTGCTTCCGGGTGAGACCGGGACGGCTGAAATCACCCTCACGCCGGATGCATTTTCTTTCTGGGACGAGGAAACCGCCGCATGGAGAACCGAACCGGGGGAGTTCGAGATTCTGGTGGGGTCTTCATCAAGGGATATCCATTTGACCCGCAGGATTCGGGTTAATCCTGCAGCGCCTCGAACCCGGTAATAATATCCATCATCTCCTGGGTGATGGAGTTCTGTCGCAGACGGTTGTAGTTCTGTTTCAGATGCTCCAGCTGCTCCTCGATGTTGGATTCAGCGGCCTGCATGGTCGAGAGCCTTGAAGCATTCTCACCCGCAAGCGACTCGATAAAGCCGCGATTGAGCGAAACATACAGGTGCTGCTGTATGAGTGCGGACACGAGTTCCCTCCACTCGCTGAAGTAGGCAGGGCGTGTGCGGCCCTTCCACTCTGTCTGCTGCTGTTCATGCTCCTGCAGCAGATCGGGACTGATCGGCAGCAGGTACGAGACACTCGGTTCAAAAGAAACCCCGGAGGTCAGTCGGTTGTAGAACAGGAGTATCCGTCCGACTCCTGCTTCGCTGCGCCAGTGTTCAATAAGCTCCAGCAGTTCAATCATGGACGGGGCCATGTCTGCAGTACTGCCGCCTATCGAAAGCCCCTTCTCCACCGTGAAGCCGGCATCCTCCAGACGCGGAATTATCCGGGTGCCGAGGGTCGCAACCCTGACCGAGGGCAGCTCCAGCCCCATCTCCTGCACCAGGGTGTGCCCGGTAAACTCGATGATCCTCCTGTTAAACTGCCCGGCCATACCCTGTTCGGAGCCGTATATAATCGCTGCCACGGGGGCTTCCGGCTCGCCTGCGGAGGTCTCCTCTATACGCTCGGTAGCATCACGCAGGACAACAGAAAGCCCCATCGAGACGGTTCGGTAATACTCCCTGAGCGAGCGCATGGCTTTCTCATACTGCCGGATGTTCACGGCCGACAGGGTTTTCATGGTATGCACAACCGAATGCAGACCTTGTGTATTCTGAATTCTCTTGCGCAGTTCCTGTTGTGTCTCCATAATCAGCCTTCTTCATTCTCGTGCGGATATTCTTCGTCCTCCCGGAAGCCTCGGGTCGCCTCGCGAGCGGTATCGGCAATAGTCTGCTTGTCCTCGTCGCTCAGCTCCTCACCGGCCATAATCCTCTCATTGATTTCGCCAAGCTGATCCCGGCTCGCCTCCTGAATCCGTGTTTTGGCATCATGGACCATATCCATCGGGATGGAGTCAAAGATTCCCTCATTCACCGCCAGCAGCACGGCAATCTGCTGCGGTGCCGGTACGGTCTGGAATTGCTCCTGCTTTAACACCTCGCGGACATGGCGCCCACGGTTCAGGGTTTTCCGGGTCTCCTTGTCCAGCCGGGTGCCGAATCGGGCGAATGATTCCAGCTCTTCGAACTGCGAGTAGGCAAGCTTCAGGTCCCCGGCGATATCCTGATACGCCGGCAGCTGTGCCTTGCCGCCGACCCGGGATACCGATTTACCGATGTCCACCGCGGGAAGCACCCCCTGCTGGTGCAGATCCGGCGACAGGTATATCTGTCCATCGGTTATCGATATCAGATTGGTGGGAATATATGCAGAAATATTCTGCGCCTGGGTCTCCACAATCGGCAACGCCGTCAGGGATCCGCCGCCGAGTTCTTCCCGCAGATGGGTGGCCCGCTCCAGGAGCCGGGAGTGCACATAGAAGATATCGCCAGGATACGCCTCCCGGGCCGGCGGACGCCTCAGCAGCAGCGAAAGCTCGCGATACGCACGGGCATGCCGGGTGAGATCATCATAGATAATCAGGGCATTTCTTCCCTGATGCATGTAGTATTCCGCCATTGCCGTTGCGGCATACGGGGCTAAATAATTTAGTCCCGGGGGATCATCACCGGTCGCCGACACTACGGTTACCCTGTCCATTACCCCGTACGCTTCCAGCGAGTCCATGACGCTGCGGACATCGGCATTGCGCTTTCCGATTGCGCAGTACACACATACGACATCATCATCCTTCTGATTGATCATGGTATCTACCACAATCGCCGTCTTGCCGATCTGCCGGTCACCGACAATCAGCTCACGCTGTCCGCGGCCGATCGGGATAAGGGCGTCGATAACCTGAATGCCGTTCTTGAGCGGGGTG
>CAZANF010000155.1:0-1012 GCA_964486425.1 uncultured Spirochaeta sp.
AGGAAATCAGCCGCAATCTGGATGATCTGACCCTGCAGAACCATGATGATGAGACCGGCGACAATGAATTCCCCTGGCTGAACTCCTTCCTGGAGAGCAGCCTGTTCCAGGGACTGCAGAGCAGTCTGCGCGATTATCTGAACTCGGAGTCGTTTACCCCGATGGAGGTATCCTCGGAAGAGATGCGCATGCTGCAGGAAACTCAGAAGGAGCTGATGTCGGCAATCGGGGCTGATCCGGCGAAGCTGGCAGCCCTTATGAAACAGGCTCCCGGACAGCATCTGCTGCCTGAATCATTACTGCCGGGATCGATACCTCCGGAACCGGATGAGCCGAAGAAGGAATAAACGGAGAAACAGAAACCTATGCAGAAAATCCGGCCTGTTATGTGCCTGCTCGTTCTCGTCGCCGTCCTCGCCTGCGTCCATCCCGACAAGCCGGAGTATCCGCTCCCAGAGCCGCGCGAAAACAGCGGCTCCATGCGCATTCACAATCCCTATCAGGATGTCGACTGGGCCGAAACCTCCCGCTTCAAGGCCAATCTCCAAACCCATACCACTCACAGCGATGGCTGGTACAGCCCGGCACGTATCGTTCAGGAGTATCGGGATGCCGGATACGGCATTCTCTCGATTACCGATCACAACACGGTTACCTGGCCCTGGGATTTCAGCCGGGAAGAGCCATACCATGAAGGTATGCTTCTGATAATTGGCAGCGAAATCTCCGACACACATCACCTGGGCAGCTTTTTCAGCGACTATACGATTGACGGCAGCCGTTACCGCCCCTTCATCGGCAGCTTCGGCAGCGAGAAGGCTGATATAACGATTGAGGAGGTGCTGCGTGATATCGGCGCCCGGAACGGGATCGCGGTGCTGTTTCATCCCGGACGCTACGGAAAGGAACTGGAATTCTCCACCTCCCTGTACCGTACCTTTCCCCATGCAGTCGGCATGGAGGTCACTATACGGGACAACCTGTATCCGCACGACGACACCCTGGTGTCTGC
>CAZANF010000155.1:1022-7208 GCA_964486425.1 uncultured Spirochaeta sp.
CTCATGCCGGAGAGACCGGTATGGGGGCTGGCCAACGATGATCTCCATCGCCTGGGACATTTGGGGCACGCATTCTCCATCTTTCCGCTGGAGCAGCATTCGACTGCAGCATTTCGCACCGCAATGGAGAACGGCGCCTACTACTTCTCGCATGGTGAAACTGCGCCGCGCATACATGAGATTCGCCATGATTCCGAACGCCATCTCCTCACGATTTTTTCTGATTATCCGGAAGATACAGTGTGGATTTCCAACGGCCGGATAATTCACCGGGGTCCATCAATCGCATACCGGGAACCCGGAAAGATCGGCAGCTACCTGCGTGCAGAAATCCGCAGCGACAGCGGCACCACCTTTACAAATCCCTTTGGGGTATACCGCTGATTGCTCCTGCCGCCGACGGCGCGACTTTCCCCTCTGTATACCGCTGATTAGCGCTTCCTTTTCCTGTCTACATACTGATTGCGGGTGATGATGGTCTGCAGCATCCTGCGCATCTCCTTTTTGGTATACGGAGCGTCGCTCTCCACCCAGTAGAACACCAGTCCGGTCAATCCGGCCGTGGTAAAGCGGGAAATGACATCTAGCGGCAGCAGGTAGGTATTAACCCGCTGATACAGCTTGAGCAGATTGGTGATATAATCCTGTACCGCGTTGTAAATCATGAAATACGCCATGGAATCCCTGTTGCTGCGCAGGGTGTCCCGCAGATGGGCGCGGTGCCGGCTGACATAGTCGACGGCACGTTCCGCCGCTTCCAGATACAGCTGTCGCGGCGGGACCCCTTCGGTCGGCACAGGATTATCGCCGTCGATTTCGGCTGCTATGTCCGTGAGAATATCATGGAACAAATGATATTTATCCTGATAATGGGCATAGAAGGTCGCTCGATGCACCATTGCATGCGTACATATCTCCTGGACATGGACATCCTCCAGACGATTATTCCACAACAGTTCCTGTAAAGCGCGTTTCAGATGATGCTTGGTGCGCTGTACGCGCATATCCTGGGTTTCCGATGCCATAGTCCCCTCCCCGTCAGCCGTTCCACCGGTAATACACCCGACAAAATACGACATATGTATATTTACCAGACACATGGGCTATTTTGCAATGCTAATCCATTTTACAGCATGCGGACAAGAGGCTACAGTTGGCACACGTACCATACATAAGGAGGTCGTATGAACACAGCTGCAAAAGCCGGGACAGGGATGAGCATGCAAAAGGCTCCCCATCTGATAGAGGGCTCCGGATCCATATCTGCGCTGCCGGAGTATATCCGCGCTCAAGGTGTGCATACGGTCCTGATTGTCACGGATCATATCGTACCCGGGGATACAATCTCCGACATGCTGCTGGCCGCTCTGCATGCGCAGGGAATCACCTATGCTATCTATACCGAGACCTGCAGGGATGCAACCAGCGAGCATGTAGAAGAGGTCGCCGAACTCTACCGCACAACCGACTGCGAGGGAATTATTGCGTTCGGCAGCGAATCCTGCATTGCCTGCGGCAAGGCTGCGGCGGCCCGGATCTCACAACCCTTTAGCCCGCTGAAACGGTTGGCAGGCAAATTCGGGATTCGACGGCGTATGGTGCCTCTCTATGCAGTTCCAACGGTTGGCAGCGCAGACTCTGCAACCTCCGGTGAAGCCCTGGTAACAGATTCGCAGTCAAATCACAGGTTCAGCTTGAGAAACTCATGCTTGATTCCCGATGCGGCTATATTTGACTCCATGATCTTCACCGGATAGGGCCTGGAGCACAGCCCGCACAATCCTGTCCTGGGTCCTTACTTGGAAGAATTGGGGTATGGGAATCGCGACTGCAAAAATGACCGGGCATTAAAATCACTATGCTCACCTGCCGGCTCATACCACAGGTCCATGAGAGAACTCTACTGTAAAGTTGCAATTTGGATTTTTTAGGGACAATCGGGTGTGACCCGACCGGGGTTTCAGATGATCTCCCTGATGGAGGAGACAGGCCAAGCGGCAGAGAGCCGACGCAGCTTATTATTGAACCCGAAATTGTACTCAATGATTCAATAGGTGATAAGTTTGAAGTCTCGGAAGCAGCCGTGTCCCGGTCTTCGTCCACCAGCACTTTTATATATGGGGTGGTGCAGGCAGCGTATACCGGGAACGAAAAGTATGCCTTTATCAAAATAGAAGAAGCCAGGTTTCTTGATTCTCATGGGAATGTGCTCTTTACTGACTGGAGCTTTTTCCGAAATATCGAATCAGTTAAATTAACCAGCGATCTATACACGGAAACATTTGTAACTCCGGAGTTGCCGAATATTCATTACCGTATCATAGAAGATCTGGACGACCACGATAATGTTATCATTGATGATATCCACACCATTGAATTAACCATTAGTGTAAGTGATTCCGATTTCTCGGACACGACCAAAAAACTGGAATGGGCTGGCGGTATTCAAACCGGAGACTCAACATCATGGGGACTCGATTTCAGCAGACAATATACAAACAGTAGCAACGTGACACTTGTTCCCGATTCAAGCACTCTGATTCTGAAAGATTCCGAAGGCCGGCCCTTCCGGTGGGATTCCGCCTACACCCATCATGTAAAAACTGATTCAAATGGATGGATCACCCGTGAAACTGAGACCATCGATACAGGAGAGACAGGACGAGTAAGTGGAACTGTCCGGAAACCGGACTTCCTAGAGGACGACCCAGTGATTGACTTGATTACCCTGGAATGGGAAACATTCGACGATACAACCACATCGCTGCTTTCCCAGCGGCAGTCGGCGGTTACCTATGGAGACCCCGATTCCATGAATCAGCAGATGCGAAATGCACATGATGCCTATACAGATGCCCTCGCAGCAGAACTGGACAAATAAGCGATTCACAATAGCCGGCCACTATGGCCGGCTATCTATTCCAGCCGCTGCTGAAAATCAAAACACCGAGAAAAACACCGCGTGTTCTACCGCCTTTTAAAATATACATGTATCGTATCATGTGAAATCGCAGGCATTCTCCATGACCACAAACAGGTTTTCGTATATGTGAGCTCATCTTACACGGTATTCCATAGGGGTGAATATAAAGCCGTTCTTTTTTTCAAGTCCGCCGATTACAACGAAACCCTGCCTTATATAAAACTGTTTGGCATAGCTTGAGGAGTTTACTTGAATACTCTCTATTTCCTCTGCCGTGACGATCTCACATTTACATAGTTCCCACAGCCGTTTTCCAATCCCGCTATTCCGATATCCTGGGCTCACAAACAACTGATTGACCCTGCTCTTCCGCTTTAGCGTAATGATTCCCACCACCTCACCGTTATCCAGGGCAATCATCATGAAGGTGGCAGGATCGGAAATACTCGCCACTATGTTTTCTTTTGCTATTGAACCAATGAAATCCATCCACCCGTTATCATAAAAATCCTTTTCTTTTAGAAAAAGCGCGCTATCATGGATCAATTGAGAGATAGATTCCGCATCGGATTGTTGAGCCTTTCTGAACTGAATGTTCACATTCCTGCCCCTTGAGCCTGGTTGAAATTATGAGGAGATCGCAGTGATGAATCCTCTATATCTTTTATCCTAACCGAGCACTCCTGTACAGGAGATCAGGCAGTACTGCCCGGCTTCATCCTTATCCTTCCCGCTCAACATGTTGGGCAATCTTCTGAACTTGCATCAGGTGCTGCAGAAGCGGTTCACTAAGTATTTCCTGCCGGATGGAACAGTTTTTTACTGCAGTATCAGATTCAGGAGTGTCCGGAGGTCGTTTCTGCTGGTGCCGGGGGCGTCCAGCAAGCGTTTCAGCAGGTATCCATATATGACGATAAGAACCTGATGAGCTTTTTCGGCTCCGACTGCATGAGAAAAGGCGTCCAGGTATTGCTGATTTACCTGAGCCAGAGCGTGGTCATCGGCGGCAGGGTGCTGCAGTTGATCGAGGTAGTCTACCAGCAAACGCAGCTCGCCATGAAAGATGTTCTCAAGCTCCGTCGCCAGTTCCATTATTGCTTCTACGGGAGGCACATCGGTTCTGAGCTGTATCTCCCCTACCTGCTTCGAACAAGCCAGAAACAAATCCTGTTTGGTTGGAAAATAGTGGTACAGCGCACTCTTTGATACGCCGATTTCCTGAGCCAGCCGGCGCATGCCAATCCCGCTATATCCATGGGTGCGGAATACCGGTATCGCCCTGAGGGCGATTTCATGCCGCCATGCATCGTGATCAACTATCCTGGGCATGATCTTGCCTCCATTGCGCTGCTCGCTGCCGGAAAAAATCGGCGATACTGTCCGAGCCGGCTGCCGGGGCCTCCCAGTCATGCAGTGCGGCCAGAAGACTGAATTCAACCGGACCATGCACGGAGGGCGGGGTAAAAAATACGATCAGTCGACGCAGCAGCCGGGCACACCATGCCGGCAGCAGCAGCAATTTCGGGCTGCGTCCGGCAGCCTGGAAAGCGAGTTCTGCCAGCTCACGCATGGTATACACATAAGGCCCGCCTACCGGAACCTCAGCAGGAGCCTGCGGTATGCACTGTACAATAACCTGTGCCAGATCCCGTCCCGAGATGGGGTTCAGGCGCTGCTGCCCCCCGGCAAACAGGGGAATTGCACGGTTCTTAAGTGCGGACCTGAGCATAAAGCCTTCCATGTCGGAGAAAAATCCGGTGGGGCGGATGATGCACGACTGAATCGGTGCGGCCTGCAATTCCCGTACAAAGCGCTCTTTGGCATGAACCATGGCAGATTCTCCGAGGGCTTGGGCATTATACACTGATGTGTAGATAAAAAGCGGGACCCCTGCCCGAATGGCTTCATGCAGCAGATTGTGATTAGCCCCATAGTCCACATCCTGATAGCTCAGCCCATCCTTCTGCCGGGTAATCCCCACGCTTGAGAACACCACGTCGATACTGTCCGCAATGCCGGTCAGCTCCCGGGCCGAGGTGACGCGGGCTGTGATGACCTCATCAACCTGGGTCTGCAGCTCTGCTGCTTGCTGCGGTGATCTCACGATAGCACGAATCCAGCAGCCTTGTTTCTTCAGTTCCGACAGTACAGCACGGCCAAGATATCCGGTAGCTCCGGCTACCAAAACACGAGGTTTCACTGCAGGCGTGGTTTTTTCATCCGCGGTATCTGGGTCGCTGTTCAGCATATACTTTCCTCCGATGTAGACCGATCGGTCTATTTAGTCCGTACGGTCCATATTAAAGACAATAATGGATCCTGTCACCCCCTTGTTAGGGCTTGACTGCTTCTCGCTAGGCCTGACGGCCACTTTCCGGGTCTTTGGCGCACATGTTCTCCGGTTTCTTACACAGTTTCCCCTATTGTTTCGCCGGTGCAGCGGACGTACTCTTTTCTGAAACCTGCAGGGCTGCAGGGATTCGCTCCGGCGATACAGGGAGAAGAACAATATGCGAGGTTTATGGCTGACGGTGCTGTGCGCACTGGTATTTGCGGGGGTTTTTCCGGGCAGCGGGGCGCAGACGGCATCGGCAACTGAAATGAATGAAGGTTCATTCAGGAATCCTGTGGTTACGGGGTCCTATCCCGACCCATCAATCGTACGGGTAAACGATGACTACTACATGGTGCACAGCAGCTTCGAGTACTTCCCCGGGGTCCCGATTCACCACAGCCGCGACCTGGTGCACTGGCGCAAGATCGGCTATGTCCTGGACCGTCCAGAGCAGCTTGATCTGCGGAACATGCGTTCGTCCGGGGGAATTTTCGCACCGGGCCTGCACTACCACAACGGCACCTTCTACATGATCACTACCAATGTCTGGGGGCGCGGCAACTTCTTCGTAACCGCAACAGATCCGGCGGGTCCCTGGTCGGATCCGGTCTGGATAAACTCTCCGGGCATCGATCCATCGCTGTTCTTTGACGACGACGGTACAGTGTACTACTCGCAGCAGGTAGGCGGCGGGAACGGCCACATCGGGCAGGCCGAGATCGATATCGCAACCGGGCGCCTGAAGGGGCCGCTGCAAAAGATATGGGCCGGTACCGGCGGGGTGTGGCCCGAGGGGCCGCATATCTACAAGGTGGACGGGATGTACCATCTGCTGATTGCCGAGGGAGGTACCAGCTTTGGACACATGGCGAACACAGCGCGCAGCAGCCACCCGATGGGACCGTATGAAGCCAATCCGGATAACCCC
>CAZANF010000156.1:0-7180 GCA_964486425.1 uncultured Spirochaeta sp.
AATATCCAGTTCTTCCTCACATGATTCTTCAAAAAATCATTGGTCTTGATAAATTGGTCCGAGATATATTCCTTCAGTAAAACGATAGTCGGTACATCGTCAATTGCACAAACAGTCGGATCCACAGCAGTTTTCGACTTATCCGAATGCAGCTGATAGGTAATAATATGGTCGATTCCAAGGCTTACAAGGGTCTTGTAATGCATCCAGAAACCGACTGAGTTCCTCCGCGTCGTCCGGTCGGATCGGGAAGAGCTGCAGTACGGTTCAAACAGCGTTATACGTCCTGCTTGCGAACGCTTTAAAGAATCTACCGCGTGGTAAAGCTCCATTTTTGCCTCATCGACACTTAACCCCATTGCGTTTCTGCCGGCTGTACCAAACAGGAATACATCCTTTCCCCGGAGGGAGGTATTAACCTCAACCTCCATTTCGCCATCGGCAAACTTCAACGTATTAATTTTTCCTCGAAAGCTTCTGTTATGCCCATGGGCATAAAAATCCGGAAAGGTTTCCAGTTGGTGACATACGCGTTCAGCGTAATCCTTCATTGATCGAGTAGCGACAATCATTAAATCTCCGCGCATAGCGTATTCTACCGGTTTTTGAGTACATAGGTCAAAAGGTATTCAACAGTATTCCTGCATCATTTTACCGATCTGTTCGAAACTCAGTTAATCTGTTACAGTTATATCTGATTATGAGTAATAATTGATCCGTATTTGAAGCAGCGCGGCACATTAGCGATGTATACATATAATATGCAAGGAGAGATGAGAATAACATGGCAAAGCGAGAAAAAACCACAATTGATGGATCCCAGTTTTCCTCTGAAGAAAAAACGAAAGCCCTTGAAGCGGCCCGCCTGCAGATTGAAAAACAGTATGGCAAGGGCGCATTAATGCAACTAAACGATGAAAGCAGAAATACCCAGATTGCCAGCATCGGTAGCGGCTCAATACTGCTTGACGAGGCTTTGGGTATCGGGGGATACCCAAAGGGACGGGTAGTAGAGATATACGGTCCGGAATCCTCTGGTAAAACCACGCTTGCTCTCCACGCTATTGCCGAAGCACAAAAAGCCGGAGGGATCGCGGCGTTTGTCGACGCCGAACACGCTCTGGATCCGATATATGCAAGAAACCTTGGAGTAAACACCGAAGAACTCTGGGTCTCACAGCCGGATAATGGTGAACAGGCTCTCGAGATTGCAGAATCTCTTGTTCGCTCCGGTGCAGTTGATCTTATTGTCATTGACTCCGTAGCAGCACTTACTCCTCAAGCGGAAATTGAAGGCGAAATGGGTGACAGTCATGTAGGACTCCAGGCTCGGCTTATGAGTCAGGCGTTGCGTAAGTTAACCGGGTCGATCAACAGATCCGGTACATGCATCATTTTTATTAACCAGATAAGAATGAAAATCGGGGTCATGTTTGGAAACCCGGAAACAACTACAGGGGGAAAGGCCCTCAAGTTTTATTCCTCGGTACGACTTGAAGTCAGACGAATAGAAACTATATCCAAGGGTACCGATGATGCTGTCGGAAACAAGGTCCGTGTAAAGGTTGTCAAAAACAAGGTTGCACCTCCCTTTCGAAAATGCGAAATGGAAATCATGTTCGGCAAAGGAATTTCTGCCTCCGGCAGTCTGCTTGATGCGGCTGTAAAGTATGATATTATTAACAAAGCCGGAAGCTGGTACTCATTCGGGGAAGAACGAATCGGACAGGGCAGAGAAAATGCCAAGGAGTTCCTGGAAGCAAACCCGCAGCTTTTCGAAGAAATTGATGTACAGCTCAGAGAGCTTATTTTTCCCAAACCCGGCTCCGCAGAGAAAACCAAAGAGACGGAATCCGCCGAAAAATCAACGCAAAACAGCGGCCTGAAAGCAAAGGCGAAGTCCAAAGCATCCGAGGCTGCAGCTGAACCTGAACTCGAAGTATCCGATGACGAGCTCTTCTAGCAAAGACCTGATCTGCTGCAGTATCGGGGGCAATCTTCCCGGCACTGCAGAGGCATTTGCTGCTCTTTACAGCGAGCTGCAGCGTGAGATCACCGATCTGCGGGTGTCTCAAGTCTACCGAACCGCTCCCCAGGATTATCATGCCCAACCGGATTTCTTTAACTGGGTTTTTTCCGGGTATAGCAGCCTTGATCCTGAAGCCTTTCTGAACAGGACTCAGGATTGGGAGCAGATCATCGGCAGGGTCAGGGATGTACCACGCGGCCCCCGGTTGATAGATATAGACATACTTGTCTTTGGTGACCACAGGATATCATCCGGAAGTCTGACTATTCCTCATCCCAGAATGCAGGATCGGGCTTTTGTACTGATACCGCTGTCCGAGGTCGCCTCGCACCTGACCAATCCGCTGAACGGGGAGCCGTGGATTAAATATCTAAGCAAACTCCCTGATCAGGGTATTTACTCCCTTGGTGTCTATCCGTATAATCTGATTACCCATGGAACCACACGAAGCGGAATCAATGCATCGTTTCCGGCTAAGGGATTTTGAAGGACCATTAGATCTTCTGCTTTTTCTAATCAAAAAAAATGAAGTGAATATCTATGATATTCCGATTGCAGAGATCACTGAACAGTATTTGCAATTCCTTGATTTAGCCACCCGAATCGATCTGGACAACATTACAGAATTCTATGTGCTTGCAGCAACCTTGTTATACGTAAAATCGAGAATGCTGCTTCCGATAGAAGAGGAACTTGATGAAGATTTCGAAGATCCGCGACGTGAACTCGTCGAACGGCTGATTGAGTATCAGAAATTCAAGAAGCTGTCCCAGCTAATGAGCGTACAGGAACAGGAAAATGAATGGTCGATTGAACGCAAGAGAAAGCAGCCGGCGCTTCCATTTGAAAACCAGGAAGACATGTGGGAGCCTTTGGATGTATGGGAACTGCTGCAGACCTTCACTTCGGTTATCTCGAACCTGACACCTGAAAAAATTCTTGATCTGTATGAAGAGGTGTCGATTAATGAGAAGATTACATTGATCTCAGAATTACTGGATACCAAAGATGAGTTTTTGTTTACCGATCTTATCGTACGTAAAACCTCGATAATGGAAGTAGTGTGTGCATTTCTGGCTGTACTCGAATCGGTAAAATCTCGCAGAATTGTGATTTATCAGAATCGTATGTTTGGCGATATTCAAATACGACGTCAAACACAACCCCTTCATGACCCTCATCATCACGACGATGAAGAAGAAGAGTTACATACAGAAGATCAGGATACGGAGGCATGAATCTGAGTACTGAAGCCGCAGTAATAGAAGCAATACTTTTTCTGGAAGGTGAACCAATAAGTCTCGATAAAATCGCTCGAGTAGGTGGACTATCCAAGGATGTTTCACGAGCAGCTATTGAGCAGCTGCAGGAGCGATATAACGATTCCCGGTTCGGCCTTGAGGTTGTACATATTGGTGAAGGCTACGCCTTTGCCCCGAAACAGAAATACTGGGATGTATTGAAAGATCACTACGGCAAAAAAAACGACAGCAAATTGTCCAGAGCAGCAATGGAAACTCTTTCAATCATTGCGTATTCCCAGCCAATCACCAAGGC
This sequence comes from uncultured Spirochaeta sp., assembly GCA_964486425.1. GTDB lineage: Bacteria > Spirochaetota > Spirochaetia > DSM-27196 > DSM-8902 > Spirochaeta_B. The sequence continues at coordinate 3,587 of CAZANF010000156.1, forward strand.
GGAGATTGAAAACATACGTGGTGTTTCCAGTGACAGCATGATAAAACTGTTAATGCAGCGCAAGCTGATTCAGGAAACAGGTCGAAAAGAGGCGCCTGGAAGACCGGTTTTATTCGGTACCAGCAAAGATTTTTTAAAACAGTTTCGACTTTCGAGTTTATCGGAACTGCCCAAGTTGGAAGATATAGATAAGGAACGGTTCGAGTTAAATGGATGAACATAAAATACGTCTGCAGCTGTTTCTGGCACGAGCCGGGGTAGCTTCGCGGAGAAAATGCGAGGAGATTATTTCCCAGGGGCGCGTACAGGTAAACGGTTCAGTTACCACAGCAATGGGTGTAAAGGTCGGCCCGGAGGATACCATAAAGGTAGACGGGCGAACCCTGCATCATGAAGAGCGAAAAATCTATCTGGCGGTTCATAAACCCAGAGGAATGCTCTGCAGCAATACGGACCCGGAGCGCCGCCCGCTGCTTATGGATCTTTTAAAACCCAGCTTTAATGAGCGACTGTTTACGGTTGGAAGACTCGATTTCCTTTCAAGCGGCCTCATCCTGGTTACGAACGATGGCGAATTCGCTAAAATAGTAAGTCACCCTTCTTCCCAGATAGAAAAAGAGTATCTTGTTGAGACCAAGAGACCTATACCGGTAGAGATGCTTGAGCGATGGAAGAATACCGGGATTCCCTATGAAGGAACCAAATACCACCTGGTACGCAATACCATGAAGCATGAAAGAGCGGTGTATCTTGTTCTGAATGAAGGAAAGAACCGTGAAATCCGAAATGTATTTGCTTCGGCAAATATTGCCGTCAGCCGGGTACACCGACTGCGTATCGGCCCCGTTGTTTCAAAAGGGCTCCATCCGGGACACTGGAGAAGCCTGAAGCCGAGCGAGATCCAAATCCTTCGAAAAGGGGGGCGAGACTATGGTCGTCGCAATTGATGGTCCTGCCGGAACAGGAAAGAGTACCATTGCCAAAAGCATTGCTGAACAAACGGATATGTATTTCGTGAATTCCGGCAGTCTCTATCGTGCGATAGCGCTGCTGACTCTTCGCTATTCAACCTCTCCGGATGACGAGAAAAAGATCTGGAAACTGGTGCAGGAGCATAAGATTGATTTTTCTAACGGCAGAACCGTAATAGATTCAGAGGATGTCGAAGATCAGCTCAGAACTGATAGTGTTGACAGCAGAGTGGCACAAATTTCCAGAATCCCGGCCGTACGAGAACTGGTGAATGCGATTCTTCGCAGAATTGCAACTCATACCAGTATAGTCGTGGAGGGACGGGATATGGGCACTGTGGTTTTTCCGGAAGCTGAGGTGAAAATTTACCTTGACGCTACCATTGATGCCCGTACCGAACGCCGTTTTGATCAGGGCACGAGCTCACTGACAAAACAGGATATACGTCAATCGATCGCCGCAAGGGACCATATTGATCGAACAAAACCTGTAGGCGCGCTTGTTCAAGCGCCGGATGCAGTCTATTTGGACACCTCGGACTTGACCATACATGAAGTTTGTGCAAAAGTGATGGAAATAATCCAGAGACATACATATTAATTAGGAGTTACAGCGATATATGCCAAGTAAAGAGCCGAACGGAGAAACCAAGTCCAAGTCGCAGCAGTTGCAAGAGGAGTTACAGGAGAAATACCTTAAGTCCCTGGATGAGTTGGAAATTGGACAGTTGGTAACCGGTCATGTCATTCAGGTATCACCTGAGTTTGTATTTGTAGACATTGGGTACAAGTCTGAAGGTAAAATCCCGATAGATGAGTTCGATGAGCTCCCCGAGGTAGGGGATGAAGTCGAGGTTGTACTTTCGCGAATGGAGCCACTGGTTGTTTCCAAGCGTAAAGCGGATGAACGGGTATTCTGGAAAAAGATCAAACAAGCGTTTACCGATCGCGAACCAGTTGAAGGCAAGGTTGCCAGAAGCGTTAAGGGTGGTTTTGAGATCCGGATGCCGGGTGGTATCAAGGGATTTAATCCCATTTCCAAAATGGATTTGCACCGGATTGACAACCCCGATGAATATGTCGGAATGACCTCCCGTTTCTATGTAGAACGTCTCTACAGTGATAACCGAGTAAACATCATCTTGTCACGCCGATCCTGGTTGGAAGAAGAAGTGCAGAGGAAGAAAAACGATTTCTTTCTGCATGTTCATGTAGGTGATAACGTTCAGGGTTCGGTGAAATCATTCACCTCATTCGGTGCCTTTATCGACCTTGGCGGATTTGACGGGCTGCTGCATATTAATGATATGAGCTGGGGCCATGTCACACGTCCAAAAGACTATGTAAAAAAAGGCCAAACCCTGACCTTGAAGGTTGTTCGGCTTGATCATGAAAACCAGAAAATCAACCTTAGTCTCAAAGACATGACCGAAAATCCATGGGATTCATTTGAAGACCGCTATAAAATCAATCGGGTAGTCCACGGGAAGGTAACTAAACTTACCGACTTTGGCGCCTTTATCGAAATTGAAGGCGGGATCGAAGGGCTTGCGCATATCTCTGAAATGTCCTGGGTCAAGCGTATCAGCCATCCGAGCGAGATTCTCAAGATCGGTGATGAAGTCGATGTAATGATTCTTGACTACGATCTGAATGAAGGCAAGGTCTCTCTCGGTCTTAAACAGGTAACACCCAATCCATGGGATTCTATGGTGGAAAAATACACCCCTGGAATGCGACTTACCAAAAAGGTGAAAAAGATTACCAGCTCTGGCGCCTTCATCGAACTGGAAGAAGGAATCGATGCCTTTCTGCATGTAGATGATCTGTCCTGGACCAAAAAATATAAAAATCCGGGTGCTGTTCTGACCGAAGGTGAAGAGATCGACTGTATTGTCACCCAGATAGATCCTGAAACACATAATATTCGTGTTGGCCTCAAGCAGCTTGAGGAAGATCCCTGGAAAAGCCTCAAAACGGCTTATTCTGAAGGCGACATCATCTCGGGAGAGGTAACGAACATAACTGACTTCGGTGTATTTGTACGGGTACAGGGCGGCATTGAAGGGCTGATTAACAAAAGTCAATTGATTGATCCTCGTCAGGGAACATTTGAGGAAGCCTTAACCAAATACACGGTCGGCGATAAACTGGATGCGGTTATCACCGAATTAAACCCTGGTCGACAGAAGCTTTCGCTTTCTATCCGAGAGCTTGAGCGCAAACGACAACAGAAAGAAATGCAGAAATACATACATGACGACAGCAACGAGGGGACTGTTACTCTTGGAGATTTGTTAAAGAAGAATGAGTCGGAAGAGTAACTGATTCCTGTCTTGGCCGGATTTCTGCTGAGGTACTATGGATGCATCAAAAATTGATCATGGTCGGTTTGAGACCTTTATTGAGATTAACCAGCTGATCAATTCCGACTATAGCAACCCATCCGCTCTACTCAATCGTATCGTAGAAAGTGCGAGCCGGTTGGCGGATGGTGAAGCTGCCTCCCTCCTGTTGGTAAACCCCGAGAACGGCCGCCTCTATTTTGAGGTTGCGCTTGGGTCGAAAGGCACGGAGGTACAGCACTTTTCACTAAACCCCGGCGAGGGAATAGCCGGCTGGG
>CAZANF010000157.1:0-7072 GCA_964486425.1 uncultured Spirochaeta sp.
TCAATACCGACCATATCCTGTTTATTGCAGCAGGAGCCTTTCACACCGCGAAACCCAGTGACCTCATTCCCGAACTGCAGGGCAGATTCCCGCTTCGGGTGGAGCTGGAGCCGCTGGATGCTGAGGCCTTTCATCTCATACTTACCCAGCCGCAGAACTCTCTTATTCGCCAGTATACGGCACTGCTGGATACCGAGGATGTTACCCTGGAGTTCACTGAAGCCGCCATCCGGGAGATCTGCAACATAGCCGCCGATGTGAACGCCCGGTCCGAGAACATCGGAGCTCGCCGCTTGCACACGGTCATGGACGTACTGCTGGAAGAGATCAGTTTTACGGCCACGGACTTGACCGGCCAAACCATCCCGATTACACCGGAATATGTCCAGGAGCGTTTGGGGGGAATAATACAGAATCAGGACTTAAGTCGCTATATTCTTTAGTCGATTCTATTAATGTCGAGGAGGCAGTGACGATATGTTTGGGAATTCAAGTTTTGGACGGACGACAGATATACTGCATCGCACTATGGATGCCAATATGCTTCGGCAGGCTGTTGTAGCCGATAATATTGCGAATGTGGATACCCCGAATTTCAAGCGATCCGAGATAAACTTTGAAACATCTCTTCGCTCAGCCCTTGAGTCCGAGAAATTCGAGCCGTTTCCCCAGCGCCTTACGAATGAGAAGCATATACCATGGCACCGGCCGACCGACTATCGCTCGGTAGAGCCGCGGCGGAATCTGGATTATACGACATCCACCAAGAATAATGGGAACAACGTCGATATCGAGGTCGAATCGATGAATCTGCTCAATTCGCAGCTGGCATATCAGTTGATGACGGAGACGTTAGGCTCACAGTTTCGTCAAGTCAATATAGTACTGAGGTAGGAGAATAGTTATGGGAATGTTTCAGGCCATTAATACCGCAGCCAGCGGGCTGAGCGCACAGCGCCTCCGTCAGGATGTCATCTCGGATAATATTGCGAATGCGAGTACTACAAGAACGGCTGAAGGCGGACCCTTTCGTCGCAGTCGCGTAGTGGTACGACCGCGAGTCGAGCAGCCGTACTGGCGAACCCCGTTCCTGCCGAAGACCCTTGATAATGGAATCGGCAAGGGTGTGCGGGTAACCAGCGTCGAGAAGGATATGTCCGAGCCGCCGCGACTCGTATACGATCCTACTCATCCCGATTCGATTAAAAGCGGACCCCGGGAGGGATACGTTGAAATGCCGAATGTCAATATTGTCGAGGAAATGGTTGATATGATATCGGCCTCACGAAGCTACGATGCAAACAGCCAGGTAATAAACGGGGCAAAACAGATGTTTCAACGTGCGTTGAGTATCGGCAGAGCCTGACAGTAGAACAGTCAATACCCACGGGAGGGGAGATATATGATTGAAGACTTGAATATTCAACAGGTACAGGGAGATCAGTTTTCACTGTCACGGACGAATGCCGGGCATTTTTCCGCTCGACCGGAGGATGTCGAGCAGACTGCATCGAAGGATTTTGCCGGGATGCTGATGGAAAGCCTGCAGGAAGTAAACAGTATGCAGAATCAGGCAGCTGATCTGTCGGTTACTGCCGCATTGAATCCCGATCAGGTTGATGCGCATGATGTTACAATCGCTACAGCTAAAGCGGAATTAGCCTTGAATCTTACCAAGAATGTGGTAGATCGAGTAATTCAAGGCTATAAGGATATCGTTAATCTACGTTAATATGTAGAATAGATGATGTGCTATCGCGTTCGTAATTCTGGGAGGGGATATGAACGATTTTTTACAAAAGGCAGTCGCTCAATTGCGAGCAGTCTGGGGTAAATGGACAACTGTCCAGAAAATAATCTTTTTCGGGATTATTGGTGCCGTAATCGCTGGTATGGTAGTGCTTGGCGGGGTAAGCTCATCTTCCCCCTGGGTACCGCTGCTCAGCCAGCCCATAACCGAAGAGGCGGAGATAGACCGCATACGCTCGCGGCTGGATCAGGAGAATGTGCGCTCGACCATTAGCCCCGAAGGGGTGGTAATGGTTCCTGATGAATCTACCGCGCGCCGGATGAGGGCCATTTTAACCCGAGAGGATCTCATTCCATCCGATACAGACCCGTGGGAACTCTTCGATATCGACCGATGGACGCAAACCGATTTCGAGCGGAATGTGAATCTGAGGCGGGCCATTACCCGTCAGCTTCAGGACCATATCGTTTCACTGGATGATGTCGATGCAGCCAGTGTTATCCTGGAGATACCGGAGCGTGAGCTTTTCGCCGAGGATCAGAAAGAGATCACCGCTTCCATAATTATTACCGCCAAACCCGGTTCGGACATCGCCGAGGACCGCAAGAAGATTGAGGGTATCGAGAAACTGATCCAGTTTGCGGTAGCCGGGTTGCAGCCGGAGAATATTACCATAACCGATCGTTCGGGAAAGGTATTGAACGATTTTGTGAATATGGCGGATTTTGACCGGCTTGAACTCACCCGGCGTGAACTGGAAATGGTGCGAAATCGTGAGCGTCAGTTCCGTACTGAAATTCAAAATGCACTTGCAACGATATACACCCCGAGCCGGTTTGTAATAACCAATATCAATGTTGAAATGGATATGGGAAAGCGGACCGAAGAAACCGAAGAGTTCTTCCCGATTGAAATTCGGCCGGATAATCCCCAGACACCTTTCGACGACAGTGAACAGGTGATGTCGGTAACCCGCAGTGTGCGCAGCTTCGATGAACATTATGAGGGAACCGGCTTTAATCCGGAGGGCCCTCCCGGTCAGGAAGGGCAGATGCCGCCCTCGTACAAGGATCTGGAGGGGCTTGTCGGCCGCTACAACCGGACCGAACAGCAGGTAAATAACGAGATTAACCGCCGTCTGATCCATGAAGAGAAAAGCCCTGAGATCCGCCGGGTAAGTGTGTCTGTAGCATTGGACGGTATATGGCGCAGGGTGTATGATGAACGCGGACAAATTCAGATTGAAAACAATCAGGTGGTTCGGGAATACACACCGGTTCCTGAGGAAGAATTAACCCGGGCCAGTGAGCTTATTGAGGCCGCAGTCGGTTTTGATGGTGATCGTGGTGATACCGTAGTGGTTGAGCATATTCAGTTTGACCGCAGCTCGCAGTTCGAGGAAGAGGATGCGGAATTCCTGCGGCGGCAGCAGGTGCAGACCCTGGTGTTGTACATTCTGATCGGCGTCGCGGTGCTGCTGGTATCCTTTATCGCCTTTCGCCTCATATCCCGCGAAATCGAGCGGCGCCGGCGTCTGCGTGAGGAAGAGCTCGCCCGACAGCATCAGGCAATGCGTGAGGCAGCCCTGCGCAGTGCTGAAGAGGAAGGAACGGAAGTGGAGATGTCGGTCGAAGAGCGTGCCCGGATGGAACTGCAGGAGCATGCTATCAATATGGCACGTGAACATCCAGAGGATGTCGCTCAGCTCATTCGAACCTGGTTGATAGAGGAGTAGGCAATGGCGAAAAAACCTGCACAGGGAGGAGCCTCCGCCCCGCCGAAAAAATCAGGGACCAAGAAGGATTTGAACGGCCGTCAGAAGGCGGCAATCTTTCTGGTTTCGCTCGGTTCGGAAATCTCCTCTGAAATATTCAAGCACCTGCGCGAGGACGAGATTGAAGCGCTCACTTTTGAGATAGCACGTCTGGAGTCGGTTAATTCCGAGGATCGCGACCAGGTGCTCATGGAATTCCAGGAGCTGATGATGGCTCAGGATTTCATTACTACCGGCGGTATCGACTACGCCAGGGAGCTTCTCGAAAAATCGCTTGGTTCCCAGAAGGCCGTTGATATCATCAACCGGCTTACATCATCGCTTCAGGTCCGTCCGTTCGATTTTATCCGTCGCACCGACCCGACACAGCTGTTGAACTTTATCCAGCAGGAGCATCCGCAGACAATTGCCCTGATTCTGGCGTATCTTGACCCTCCCAAGGCATCGGTTATCCTTGCACAGCTGGAGCATGAGGTTCAGTCGGATGTTGCCAAACGTATCAGTACCATGGATAGAACCAGTCCCGAGGTTCTGCGAGAGGTCGAACGAGTGCTGGAGAAGAAGCTGTCCACCCTCTCTTCGGAAGATTATACCGCAGCCGGTGGTGTTGAGAGCATTGTGGAAATTCTGAACCTTGTCGACCGCACTACCGAGAAGAGCATTATTGAATCCCTGGAGGAAGAGGATCCTGAGCTGGCCGAAGAGATCAAGAAGCGCATGTTTGTATTCGAGGATATTGTCATGCTGGATGATCGGGCGATTCAGAAGGTTCTGCGTGAGGTTGATACCGCGGAACTGGCGAAGGCCCTGAAATCTGTTGAGGGTGAGGTTCAGGATAAGATTTTCCGGAATATGTCGAAACGAGCCTCCACTCTTCTGAAGGAAGATATGGAGTACATGGGACCGATTCGTATGAAGGATGTAGAAGAGGCTCAGCAGAAGATTGTTTCGATAATCCGCAAGCTGGAAGAGCAGGGAGAGATTGTGGTTGCTCGTGCTGGTGAAGATGAGCTGGTAGTGTAGTCAGGAGGCAGCCCGATGGCAAAAAATGTTTTCAGAGCATTCGAGGTTTCCCCCTCAATGACCAAAGTACATATTCCTCCACCCGGGCATGTGGTGGAGGTCCCGATTGATCTGGAGGAGGTAGAGGAGTACTCCGGTCCTACTGCCGATGAGCTGCGCCGGGAGGCTGAGGCCTTCAAGGAGCAGTGGGAGCAGGAGCGTCAGCAAATGATTGAGGACGCCCGCAAACAGGCTCAGGAGATTGTACAGGAGGCGGAGAGCACAGCCTTCGAGGAAGTCAAACGGAAAACCGAGCAGGCCGGCAAGGCCAAGCAGGAAGCGGATGCTGAGGCGGAGAGGATTGTGGCTGAGGCCGAAAAGCGTGCGGAAGGCATCCTTGATGAGGCCAAAAAAAATGCCGAAATGGTTGAGCTGGAGGCAAAGCAGCGCGGTCTGGAAGCGGGGAAGCAGGAAGGCTATCAGCAGGGCGAGGCAGAAGCCGAGCGTCTCATCGGCAGGCTGCATTCGATTATCGACGCAGCTATCCAGCGGCGTACCGATATTATTGAGGAATCAGAGGGACAGATAATCCGACTGGTACTCCAGATTGCCAAAAAGGTGATAAAGGTTATCTCCGAGAATCAGAAGAATATCGTGGTCAACAATGTAGTGCAATCATTAAGAAAAATGAAAAAGCGCTCAGATGTTACGATTCGGGTGAACCTGGCAGACATTAAAATAACCACCGAACATACAAAACGGATTACCGAGAAGATCGAGCATGTGCAGAATATTCGTATCCTGGAGGATTCAACTGTTGATCCCGGGGGATGTATTATTGAAACCGATTTCGGTCAGATAGATGCCCGGATCGCAACACAGCTGCAGGAGATAGAGGACCAGATACTGCAGCTTGTACCGATTAAAGCCCGCAGTCATGCTGGAGGGATGTAGAATATGTCATTGTTCGACAAGTATGCACAGGTGCTGGATACTATCGAACCAGTGCGGTACAGCGGTGAGGTAATCTCCGTAAAGGGTTTGCTGATCGAAAGTCGCGGCCCGCAGGCGGTACTGGGCGAGGTCTGCACGATAGAGATACCCCGCAACAGCAACAGCATTATGGCCGAGGTAATCGGTATCCAGGACACCATCATTCAGCTAATGCCGTATCAGGAACCGGAAGGGATTGAAGTAGGCTGCCGGGTGGTCGCCACCGGTAATCCCCTGCAGGCTCCCGTGTCCGATATGCTGCTGGGACGGGTAATAGACAGTCTCGGACGACCTGCCGACGGGAAGGGCCCCTTGCAGATTGATGGTACCTACCCGGTCTTCAATACACCACCCGATGCCCTGCAGCGCAATGTTATTACCGAACAGCTTCAGACGGGAGTACGGGTGATCGACGGCTTGAGTGCTGTCGGCAAGGGGCAGCGTCTTGGTATCTTTGCCGGCTCCGGGGTTGGTAAATCAACCATCCTCAGCATGATTGCCCGCAATACTAATGCGGATATCAATGTAATCGCTCTGATTGGTGAACGCGGACGTGAAGTTCGCGAGTTCGTGGAGAATGATCTCGGAGAGGAAGGGCTGGCTCGTTCTGTAGTCATTGTGTCGACTTCGGATACCCCGGCACTTGCCCGTCTGCGCGGCGGGTATGTTGCGACCGCGGTTGCCGAGTATTTTCGTGACCAGGGAAAGGATGTGCTGCTCCTGTTCGACTCCGTTACCCGTTTTGCAATGGCCCAGCGGGAGATTGGTCTTACCCGTGGCGAGGCACCCGCTAGCAGGGGATTCACCCCGTCGATGTTCGCCGAGCTGCCCAGGCTGCTGGAAAGAACAGGGAACTCTGATGTGGGCAGTATAACCGGATTTTACACCATCCTGGTAGAGGGTGATGATATGAATGAACCGGTATCTGATACGGTTCGGGGGATTCTGGACGGGCACATTGTACTGAGCCGGTCCCTGGCCGAAAAATACCACTATCCGGCAGTGGATGCTCTGGCAAGTCTTTCCCGACTGGCGAACAAGGTTACCGAACCTGAAATGCAGCAGGCTGCCGGAAAGATTCGTCGCCTGCTGGCTGTATACCGGGATGCCGAGGATTTGATAAATGTAGGGGCGTATCATGTCGGCAGCAATCCCGATATCGATGCCGCCATTCAGCTGCTTCCGCAGATTAATGATTTTCTGCGGCAGGGGGTGTTCGAAGAAAGCCGGATTCCGCAGGTAAAATATACCATGCAGCAGATTACCGGCATCAAGATACCAGGGGCGGAACCCCCCGAGCCTGAGGAAACACCCGGCCACAGGGTTTCTGCTGAGGCCCCGCATGCGTAGATTTCAATTCAGGCTGCAGCATCTGTTGAACATGCGTACCCATCTCCGGAAAGAGGTTGAGCTTCGTCTGGGTGCCGTCACCGCCGAGTGTAACCGCCTGGATGATGAACTGGCCGGACTGGCAACGCGCCGTTTGAATGCGCAACGGCAGACCCGTGATAGCGGACAGGGTGCAGTATTGCTGGATATAACCTGTCGATCCG
>CAZANF010000158.1:0-7058 GCA_964486425.1 uncultured Spirochaeta sp.
CAGCTGGGTTTGTTTCTGCTTGCGTTTTGTTTCACGGGTTTTCTTGTCAAGTTCGAACTTGTATTTCCCGTAATCCATAAGTTTGCATACCGGCGGGTTTGCATTCGGTGAAACCTCTACCAGATCCAGACCTTTTTTCTTAGCCAATGCGAGAGCCTCTGCAGTCCGCATAACTCCTGACTGTTCACCCTCTTCATCAATTAACCGAACCTCTCGAATACGAATCATTTCATTGATTCGAGTGTTTTTTGAAGCCAAGCTTCCTCCTTCCCTCTCGTTTTAAGGTTGCCATTGTTGCTACTAGCAGACTATAGCAAAAGGAACCCCTTTCTGTCTACTGCAATGCGGATCTCTGTTTCCTGTTCTCAGGAGTCATTGCACTGAGGGTCGGATTATGTCATTATACCATTATGTTGCTGTTTCGTGTAATAACCCCCATCCTGTGGTATTGGGCGGTCCGGGATATGGCAGGTGATTCTCCTCGTAAAGCCCGGCCGGGCATAGCGGCGATTGCAGCGGCGCTTGCTGCGGGTTTGTTTTCGCTGCTTCTGAATGCAGTATCGATTGAGTACACGTATACCGGGGTGTTTGTATATCATTTGATTGTATACTGGTTGCCGCTGCTCTGTCTTTCACCGCTGCTGCTGCTGACGGTGAAACGTCTGCGGCATGCATCAGGCATACCATTCATGTCCGCCTTGTGGGGTCAGGGGGGGGTAATTATCGCTGTCGTCTGGCTGGATACCCTGCTGTATGACGGTATTTGGGAACCCTCCAGTCTTTTCATTTTTCCTGTTCTGGCTCTGGTTCTTGGTGTTCTGCCTCCGCTGCTGTTCTCTTGTGTGTATGCGCGATGGGGTAAATTTGTCCGTCATAGCGTGTGGTTGATTCTTGCCGCTGCCGGCGCCGCTGCTGCTGCGGTGCAGATGCTGTTTCATATCCGGCGATGGCTGCTGGGGGGATTTGCGCTGGCATTTGTTTTCTGTGCGGTTGTTATTTCGGCGATATATATCATTCGCTCCTCCCGGCCCACAGTAATAACTGCAGCAGAGGATGAGTAGCGGTGCGGATTGCAGTACGGCGTATCAGTATACTGCTGCTGGTATGGTTCCTTGCGGGCTGTTCGCTCTCTCCGGTATTGATAATTGATCCTCTGCTGCATGGCCTGGCTGATGAAGTACAGTACCGCGATGTGGAGGCTGCAGTGCTGGATGGGGAATATCCGTGGGAACAGGAACTGAGTGAATCAATATCATTACACAAGACAAGGCACATTATTCTGAGTCCGCTTCTGTCTCGGGCCGGCACATCTGCAGCGATAGATAATCCGGAAATTCATTTTTACCTTCTCGGTCTGCATGCTGCGGACCTGCCGGATCCGCATCCGGAGAATCTGAGACTGGTTTCTGTCAGCCGTGATGAGGCGATACAGGAGCTTGGGGCACTGCTTCAGGGCTATGTAGAAGCGCAGATGCCTGGTGAATCGCTTGACCGTGAGGGGATGGATCCGGATCCATTCTTGACGGTACTGCTGTACACCGGGGATGACAGCCGGAAAATCGAGGCGGAGCTTCTAGAGGAATATATTGATGATTTTCCTGCAGGATTCGTACGGATTCGCAGGTTCGAGACCCTGCCGGACCAGCAAACCATTGAGAATGAACTGGACCGGACGGTCGGGTATGATCCGCATGTTCTTGTTGTACTTTTATCGCAGCGCTCTGCAGAAGCGGTGCGGATCGCAGTCGAAAATGAAGCCCTCGTGATATCTGAGCATCTTGGGAGTATCGACTCTGCGCCCCGGGAGGTAGTCGGCAGTATTGATATTGATCTGCCGGATGTTGTAGCCGAAATCTTGCGGAGTATTTCCAGCAACTCCTGGGATTCTCCCCCGCAGGCTGATTTACAGATCCGGGAGAATTTCAGATTCCCGGTTATGAATTAATAATTGCAAACCGATGCTAATATCAGGGAAGTACCGAGGCTTCTGTTTGACAAAGGAAAAATGAAGTCCTATACTTCTTAAGACCTGGACGATGCTATTTATAAGGAGAAGAGGATGAAGCGAAGTGTTCTGCTTTCATGCTGCCTGGTGGTTTTGGGCATACTTCTGGTCGCCCCCGTGTCCGCCCGTCGGATCGCAACGGTAGTGGTCGAAGATTTTGATAACCCTGAAGAAAGTCGCTGGGTTGTACAAGGAAGTAAATTTATTACCGAGGGCTACCCTGAGTATGGATATGTTAATTCCTGGCCTACCGGGTTATTCCGTCGGGAACCGGAGGGCGAGACCCTGCGTTCATTGGGTGCGCGCGCTCAATTTGATCGTTTGGGGTATAACTATCTGGAATTCATTCCTGTAGAGGAGAATGAAGAGGGAGAAATTGTTTCCCGTGGTATTCCGATACCGGGCCGTGCCCGTTCAATGGATTTCTGGGTATGGGGATCCAACTATAACTACTATATTGAAGTTCAGCTGCGGGATCACCGGGGGATAGTACACACCCTTCCTGCGGGGGATATCAACTATATTGGCTGGCGAAATCTGGAGGTGACGATACCATCTCATATTCCGCAAGGAGTACAGTATTTGCCGCGTTTACGCGGGTTGGAGCTGATCAAGATTTTGATGTGGACCCGACCCGAGGAGCGTGTTGATGGTTTCCAGATTTTTATGGATCATATCACTGTCTTGACAGATATGCATGAGGATCCGTTTGATGGAGAGATTCTTTCTGAACCGGAACATCTTCAAGAACTTTGGTCTGAAGCTGAAGGCACGAATTTCTAGGTGGGAGTAGTATAATGAAAAAATTAGGTATACAGCTGGTTTTTCTACTGGCGGCAAGTGCAGTGTTTGCACAGGTTCAGGCAGGAGAGATCGAGGCAGAAAATCTGGGTTCAGATACTGCTCAGCAGCGATTGCAGACGATATCGATCTCGAACTTTGAAGATCCCGGTATGTGGCGTGTTTCTATGCCGCTTGACCAGGGGTTGATAACTCACAGACGATTTCCCGGTGGTCCCGCGGACAAGCAGCCACTGGAGGTTGAAGAAGATGCCGATGTTGTAGAATCGGATGAGTATGTACTGGGTGTTAAGGCGGAGTTCTTCAGACGGGGTAATACAACCCTGTCTATACTTGCGAACCGTCCATTAGTAGTTCCCGGTATTGCAAAGACAATCAGTGTATGGGTTGTCGGACGTAACTTTAACCATGAACTCAGCGTAGTTGTGCAGGATCATTTCGGAAACCGAGCGGTTCTCTCGCTTGGCAAACTGAACTTCAGCGGGTGGCGGGAATTGTCGGTTGCGGTTCCAACCAACATAGAGCAGCGCAATGTTCATTATAATGACCGGATGGGTCTCCAGATCCTTGGTTTTGTAGTGCGGCCGGCGCTTCTTGAGTCATTTGGATCGTACTATATCTACTTCGATGGTCTTCGGGTTGAGACAGATCTCTTTGCAGAAGAGTCTCGTGACGCAGATGATATGGTAGATTCCTGGTGATTCGCCTGTAGAGCTGCTTCCATAAAAAAACCCCGTGTAGCGGGGTTTTTTTATGTGTGGTATGTGGTAAAAATGGCGTTTCTGTGGACTCTTTTTTACCTTTTTTGCGCCAATTATATTTCTTTAAGATTCAGACCGAGGAAGAATTGCTCATTCTGTCCGAGTTATGTAATGTATCGCATTACCCGATGGGAAGGGTGATTTTTACGGAGAAAGCCGGTGCGGAAAGGTTCTTCATTGTCATGACCGGGGGGGTAGAGGTATGGAAAGACTATTACAGTTCCGCACCTGATTTACTGGGAGAGCATGGAGAAGGCCATCTGTTTGGTGAAATGGGGCTCATAGACGATTTGCCTCGCTCCGCCACGGTGATTGCGGCCGAGGACACCAAGCTGCTGTATGTGCTGCGGGAAGACTTTCTGCTCCTGTCCGAACAGAATGTAAACTTTACCAAGGCAATTATTCGCTCCCTGTCGGCGATGATCCGAACCTCCAATGAATCTTTTGTGAGTGATTTACGCAAGCGGAATCTTGAGTTGGAGAATGCAAACAAGGAGTTGAAGGAGGCTCAGCAGCAGCTTCTGCGCAGGGAGCGACTGTCTAACCTGGGGAAATTCTCATCGCTAATTCTGCATGATATCCGAAATCCTATCAGCATAATCAAGGGATACGTTGAGCTGATTCATATGAACTCCGGCGATTCCGGGAAGGTCCGCAAGTATTGCGGTGTCCTTCTTAACGAGACACAGCGGCTGCATAGCCTGACCAATGAAATGCTGGATTATTCCCGCGGGGATATCCGGGTTGATTTATCCGTCGTGCAGCTTGATGACATCTTTTCCTGGCTGCAAGAGAATATTGCCAGGGTATTCCAGGAACAGCAGAAGACACTAATTGTAGAGAATAATGTGAAGCGTCCGGTGCTGCTTGATGTGGCTCGCATGCAGCGGGTGTTTCTTAATCTTGCTGAAAATGCACGCAAAGCTATGGACGCAGGTGGTACTCTGCGGGTCTGTGCCGGTGTTGACGATGGTAAGGTAGCAATTGACTTTATTGACAGCGGCGTTGGAATGGATCAAGATACTATGCAGGCCATGTTCGAGCCGTTTTTCTCGAAGTCAACGATGGGAGGAACCGGACTCGGCATGGTAATCGTCAAGTCTGTTGTACAGGCGCACGGCGGGACAATTACGGTGGATAGTGCTGTGGACAGCGGTACTACCATACGTATTTCGATTCCATTATTGGCATAGTTGGAGCAGCATATGAGAACACACTGGTTTTTTCCCGGCATTCGGCGTTATCTCGGGATACTGTTTTTACTCGCTTTTTCGATTGCTCCCGCAGGAGCGCAAGAGAGTAGTTACAGCCTGCAGATTACCAACACACTGGACATCGATATTTCCTATCTGTTTATTTCTGCCGGGGAGTCTGAATACTGGGGTATTGATTTGCTCGGAGGAACAGCAGAGCAGAAGAACCTTGTACCTGCTGAATCCTCGATACGTATCTCGGGATACGGACCTGAGAGCCTTGAGCTGGACATACTTGCTATAACATCCGGGGGGCAGATGTTTGCACAATGGGCAGTTCCGGTCTATCCTGATCAAACCGGTGTTATTTCAATACGCACCGACCAGGAGTTCGAGCAACCGGTAGATATCGATGCTGCTTTGATGCCCCTGAGGGTAGAGAATCGCCTGCGGCTCCCTGTCGAGGATTTTTTTACCGCCCCCGGTGATGTAGACGGTTATGCATTTAACGCCCTTCATAGCGAATCCGGAGCATGGAGCGCAGGAGAGAATCTCGTGTTCTGGTACTTCTACGGGTGGGAAGAGCCGCTGTTCTACCGGGCGGAGAGTGAAGCCGGAATACGCAGCGGGACCGTAATACTGGAAGAGGATGAGAGCCTGCTGATTCTTGAATAAGCCTGGTTTATTCAGAAATACGAAACAGTTGCCGGGCATTGCGAAATACCGATTCAGCTAAATTATCTACGGATGTTTCACGCAGTGTAGCGGCGGTTTCGTAGATATGAGCGATGAGGCCTGGATGATTGGGTCTGCCGCGCATCGGCTCCGGTGTAAGATACGGACTGTCCGTTTCAAGCAGCAGCCTGCTCTCCGGAATATACCGTAAGGTTTCCCTGAGCATCGTGTTGCGCTTGAATGTCAGGTTGCCGGCGAATGAAATGTGCATCCCCAAATCCAGAAATGCTTGCGCATCCTCGCTGTCTCCCTCAAAGCAATGCATTATCCCCCCTGCCTGCGGGGGATGTTCACGCAAGACCTGTTTTATGTTTTTCATCGCTTTGCGATTATGTATGATGACCGGCAGTCCGGTCGCGTTTGCGCATGCGATCTGTGCCTGAAACAGATCGGCTTGTTCCTGCTCCGAACCGAAATCCCAATGAAAATCCATGCCGATTTCACCAACCGCTACTACCCGGGGATGAGATAACAGCGGAAACAGCGCCGTATGTACCGTATCCGCGGCAATACTGCCGGTGGTGCTGGGGTGAAATCCGACCGTGAAATACACGTTGGAAACCCCAGCTAACATCTCATGCCGTTCAGGGAAATCCCGATTGCCGTGAATGCCGATGTCTATACCCATACGGAGCTTTCCTTCGGTAAACAAGCCGGTGATATATTCGTGTGAGAACTCCTTTTTTCGCATTTCCTGGTAGTGAAAGTGCGTATCGGTGTACATATTGACCCTCGCTTTGCCTTCCGGTAGTATTTGACTCCGCGCCGGAGTGGTGGAATAGGTAGACACAGGGGACTTAAAATCCCCCGGCTGAATAAGCTGTGCCGGTTCAAGTCCGGTCTCCGGTATGTAGTCCCGCTATTGCGGGGCTTTTTTTATCTCCAGAACCACATGTTATATAAACGTGACATTAATCTTCTGTATTGATATAGCATAATCAAGGCAGTTACCAGGTGATAACCATAAAATAGGTGTTGAACAGCTCTGATCATATCCATCATGAAGCTCTC
This sequence comes from uncultured Spirochaeta sp., assembly GCA_964486425.1. Classification (GTDB taxonomy): domain Bacteria; phylum Spirochaetota; class Spirochaetia; order DSM-27196; family DSM-8902; genus Spirochaeta_B. The sequence continues at coordinate 6,507 of CAZANF010000158.1, forward strand.
GCCTTTTCCTCGAGATTCTGTTGAAAACAATGTTTGGCTTCGGCTTCGGAATAGTTCTTCTCTCAATGGGGGCAGGTTCTTTAAGTACAGGAAGGTATACCGCTTAACCGGACTAATCATCCAAGGACCTTTATTGTAGAAATGAAAAGAAAAGAAAGCTTTCGATCCTTCAGATATCGGCGAAAGTAGGATTCGATTTGTTCGGATACCTCCAACTATAGATCTTCCAATATTCCTCCAAAGTGGCTTGTGTCCTGGTCAGTTGCCTCTGGTTCCGGAAAACGCTGGTATGGCTCAAGATCAAATGCGTCGGAATGTTTGGCCATCGTGACCTTGGATGGAAATTTCTTACAGATTTCGATAGCTGCTATCAAGCCGGTTGAAACCTCTGCAATCTCAGCCAGCTTTCCTGGGAATATCCGATTGTATTTCGGTATCATCTAACTCTTGCTGAGAATATCTCTCGAACTTTATCTGGCATAAGTTAATCTGGTGGTATTGATTTAGACTCACCCATGGAGTAGACTGAAAATAAATATTTATTGGTAATGA
>CAZANF010000159.1:0-7027 GCA_964486425.1 uncultured Spirochaeta sp.
GAGTCCATGAACCTGGATGCGATCCGCTCGATATGCCCTTTTCCCCGCAGGATCATAGCCTGATTGGTGAGCGCCGCACTGATGTACTTCATACCAAAACTGAGCGATTTTCGTAAGTAGAAAAACCTCTATGTGGTGAAATGAGTTAGCCTAAAACCAAAACACACAGTAGGGAAAACAAAACTGACTTCCTGAACAGATTCCGTCAAGATCACAATTGATGCCGGCGAGGCTACATCCGACAACCCGACAAGCCAGGACGCATGCCCGAGCAGTGAGCGCAGCGAACGACCAGGGCAGGACGCATGCCCGAGCAGGACTCAGATTATTATGCCTGCAGGAAATCCTCTACACTAACATCAGCTTGACGGAGTATCGCTTTCATAGTTCCTTCAGGAATATCGCCAGGATGATTTGGTATAGTCGTACGCATTCTTGTTTCGGGATTACGCCAGATCTCATGGCTTCCTCTGGCTTGTCGGTCGAATGAAAAACCAATTTTCTTTAATTTCTTAGTGCATTTTTGATAGTTAAATCCAGAGAGTTTACCCATCAGACTCCCACGGCTACATCAAGTTCAATATGATTCGTCAACGGACGCAATGTCTTGGGAAGAGGATCACCATGCTCTATATACGATTCAATGATTTTGCGAGCTACATCCTGTGCAATTTCGACAGTTTCGGAAATAGTCCTGCCCTGGGCAACAAGCCCAGGCACATCGGGAGATTCCGCCACAAACTGTCCATTTTCAACCTGGTTTATTGTCAGGTGCATAGCATACTGATTTTCCATATCCAAATTGTACTACTTGTCTGATGGAAGTCAAGAAGTCCTCCTGACCACGGCGAGCAGATCTAACTGTTTGGCAGCCTATCCCACTGCATTGACCCAGTACAATCCGGCATAACGGGGTGCGATCAAAAACGTTGCCGTGCACCATCAAGACGCATTTCATTCGTGACTTCACCGCAATTATACAGATTCCTTTCGGGTACTAATGCCGAACAGCTTGTAAATCGGGCAGGTACTTATTACCGAAGTAATCAAGAAAATCGCCGCGAGTCCTGCCAGAATCCAGAACCAACCTCCGAAAATTACGGCTACTACGATAAATGCAACTGCGAGAATTGTCCTCACGATCCTGTCGATGTTACCCATGTTCTTTGTCATATCCTTCCTCCTGCGAAGTAGTCTTCACTAGATAATACCAATTGAGAATACGAACGTCAGTGACTAAGTTACATTGGAGGGCAAATTCTCAAGGATGCAGCAATCTTGTACATGTATCTCTCTCCAGCGCAGTTCACCCGGATCCTGTCGCTCCTGCTCCCCTTGGCAGCCAGCCAAAGATGCTGGCAAACGTTTCATTATCGTTATACTCAAAGCTGTTCTGGTTCCGGTAGATAATTGTTTTGTTGGGGCTGCCCCTCCACCAGCAAGCTGTCGGAGGGTCGTGCTTTGCGGGGCTTCGGCCTGGCTTTGGGTTCCCCGAAGCCAGGCTGCCTCCGGCCCCCCTTCAATCACTCAGCTGATAATTTTCTCGCAGAACCGGGACCTCTCCTCCGCTATATTGCTCACAACCAAATCTGGTACTATTGGAGATTCCGGTTGCCGCCTGAGTTTCAGAGGAGTATGCTGTAGCATATGAACAAAGAATCAACAAAACTGCCAATTACGGGCTATGAAACGGTACTCATCGTCCTGATGATCCTGGGAACAGTGCTGCCCTACTCCCAAATGTACCTTATGGCCCGGCAAGGTGAAATAGAGGTGCTAAGAATATTCACCGCGGTGTTCGAGAAACCGGTGACGGCCTTCATCGGCATGGACATGATGGTGACCGCGTTCACTTTTCTGGTGTTTCTTGTATGGGACAGCAAAAAGATGCACATACGTCGGTGGTGGATCGCAATTATCTGCACCTTTGCGGTCGGAGTAAGCCTGGGGTTCCCCTTCTATCTGTTCATCAGAAACCGGCAGCTGCGACTCGGAAAGATGTAATCGGCAGCCGGCTGATCAACCCCGGTCAAGGAAAAACGACCGACAGTGATGCAGATCCTTGCGACGCTGTTCATTGTCTGGACGCTCACCAACGCCACACTGATCGTGGTATTTAGGCACTATGCCGCAGGGGGCACAGCGCAAACTGCGACCGACCGCTTTAGCGTCGCTCAAGCGTGGACCCTCACCGGGCGGAAAATCGAGCAGTTAGCGCAGCGAACAAGTTTGATATTAGCTTTGCAATTTCAAAATTCGATACAAGCATACCCAAAATAGTGTATAATTGCCATATGCCTACTGTGTTGCGGGTCGATGGCTATAGATTTTACTTTTATTCTGGCGGCCGACCTGAACCAATTCATGTTCACGTAGAAAAAGGCAACGCAACGGCAAAAATCTGGATTGAACCGGTACGACTTCAAAGTAGCCATGGTTTATCAAATAGTGAGATCATGGAATGAGTTCTTTGGTAACTGAAATCGTAATTGCAAATGCCTCTTCAGTGATCATGTCACAACAAACGATGGGAGTTGAACTGGATGATGGAAGAATGGTTTCCATACCTCTCAGTTGGTATCCACGACTTTATCATGCATCAGAAAAAGAGCGCAATAATTATCGGCTGATTGCAAATGGCTCAGGGATTCACTGGGAAGATCTTGATGAGGATATTAGTATAGAAAGCATTATTGCCGGTCACCGTTCTCAAGAAAGCCAGGAATCATTAAAAAAATGGCTCGAAAGCCGCCAACCGGCATTGTAAATAATGTTGAAGTATTAGATCGCTAAATCTCCGATATCATTTATGCGGGGTGTATTGAGCACTTATTCCGTTGGTTGTTCTACGAAATAAGGCAAAGTGCCCCAGTACAATCCGGCAAACCGGGATGTCGCGGCGATTGCGGATGGGTTGCGGTAAAAAGAAATCCCGAATCCTGCACCGCCGCTCAGGACGCGATGCCCATGGGGATGATGGGGTTAGGCTAATCCCCTTCCCCATCTGATGTCAACGATGGCAGCATTTCACCAGGATTTGCCGCATCCGCCGTTCTTTCGTAGCTTAAAGTACGGAGGTGGTTGCTATGGCAGACAGTTATTGGAAAAAAGTCGCGCAGAGTACGGATATTCAAGAGGGAAAGCCCTTTTCGGCAGAGCTAAACGAGGAAGAGAGCGTCCTGCTTGTGCGCCAAGGAGATGATCTCTTTGCCTGGGCCAATTCGTGTCCTCATGTCGGATGTCCCCTTTCCTGGGGCCATGTCCATGGCGATGAGATTGTATGCGGATGTCATAACGCCCGTTTTGACATTACCAGCGGTAGACTTTTAAGCGCGCCCGGGGTGGACGACCTTGCAGCGTACGAGGTTCGCGAAGAAGGCGGTAAAGTCCTGGTCGGAAAAGCACAGCCCGTCACATTTTCCATGCCATCCGGAAGCGACAGCCGAAGCGTCGTGATTGTCGGCGCAGGAGCAGGTGGAAACGCAGCTGCGGAGACCCTTCGCAGAGAGGGATTCGCCGGCCGCATCGTCATGATTACAACGGAAGAACAGCGCCCGTACGACAGGACGCTCCTTTCGAAGGTCTTTCTTTCCGGTGATATGGGGTTTGATGCGTTGGCAATGCGCCCAGAGAGCTTCTACGAGGAGATGAAGATAGAGCTCCTGGCCGGCCGACGTGCCACGGAGATCAAATCTGAGCAAAAGACTGTGGTTCTCGACGACGGCTCCGAGGTTTCCGGAGATTTCCTGATCCTTGCAAGCGGGGCCACTCCGAAACACCTCACAGTACCCGGTGCCGAGCTGCCGGGAGTCTTCGTGCTGCGGTCCTTTGCCGAGGGACAGGAACTGCGAGAGGCCGTGACCAAAGCGAGCCGAGCCGTAGTTATCGGCGCAAGTTTTATCGGCACCGAAACGGCGGCATCAATGGCAGACCGGGGTATCGATGTGACTGTGGTAGCCCCGGAATCGGTCCCTTTTGAGCATGTCTTTGGTCCGGAGGTCGGTAAGCGCTTTATCAAAATGCATACAGATGCGGGTATCAAACTGAGGCTTGGTACCGGTGTAGCCAGGATCACCGGAAACGGGAATGCAGACGGGGTGGAGCTCTCCGACGGCACGAGGATTCCAGCGGATCTTGTAATCGTCGGTGTGGGGGTTACCCCCGTCGTTGACTATATTGAAGGCTCGGGCCTCGTCACAGACGGTGCGGTGCCGGTGAACAAACACCTGGAAACGGCTGCAGCCGGGGTATACGCCATTGGTGACATTGCCAGGGTAGACGGAAAGCGGGTTGAGCATTGGGTCGCGGCGCAGCGGCAGGGTCAGGAAGCAGCACGATCAATCCTGGGTACCGGACGGGGTATAGCCTACGCCCCCTTCTTCTGGACACGGCAGCTGGAAACCTCCTTCGCGTATGTCGGCTACGCACCGGACTTTGACGAGACTCGTATTGATGGTGATATAGAGGAGGGATCATTTCTTGTCGGCTACTTCAAGGAAGGATACCTTGCGGCCGCAGGAACCATAGGGAAGAAAAAGGGATTAATTCGCTACGGATTACTCCTCGACGAGGGCGGAAAGATTTCCATTGAAGATTTCGAGAAAGGGCTGTAGTTCAATCAACGTCAGCCTGTAACCCGGCGTCGTTCAAAATAGCCTTTACTGATTCAAGCAGCTCCGTGTCCTTTGGGTTTATTTTTGCAGAGATGAACATAAAGAGTGCCACACTCGGGATCATAAAAATCAGCAATGGAATGATATACAAAATCCGCAGGGTTACCGTAACGGTCCCGGCGTCTGCCACAAGATTCATGGCGGAGAGGATTTCTCTTCCAAACAACATCGTTACCACAATGGAAGCGGCAATAGCACCGAACAGAAACACCATCCTCAGCTGACTCTGAAATGAAATCACGAGGGCTTGCGATTCCGGGATGGAATCAATATCAAACCCTGTGGTCCAGTTTTTGACTGCTGACACCGTAAAGGTGCCCTTTTCTTCATCCTCGCTGCTTTCAACTGTATAATCAGGAAAATTGCCTTGCATCAGTTCAGTAATTTTTTCTTTCATTCATCCATCCTTTATCAGAGATTGATTTTTCCCCGCAACCTGCAGCGAACAAGCTAATTATAATCAAATAGCTCAACAAATGCACGCATTTCATTTTTCGATTGCCGCAGTTTCCTGCATTGCTGAAATGCTTCACTCGCGACGACGGCGCTTGTCCGTCTCTTCTACCCGATAGTTGTGTATCTATGAGCACAAGGCCTATACTAGATCTATGAAGAGCGAACGCACACAGGAGCATGATAAAAAAACGATTCTGCTGGTTGAGGACGAAAAAATCATTGCTTTGAGTCAGAAAAAACTGCTTGAGCACCGGGGATATTCGGTACTCACTGCTGCTTCCGGGATGGAGGCCATTGCCGCCACAGCAGAGAATCCGGAAATCAGTCTGATTCTCATGGATATTGACCTCGGCAGCGGGATAGACGGTATTGAAGCTGCCGGACGAATCCTCTCCGAGAGAGAGCTCCCTGTCGTTTTTCTTTCATCATACACCGAACCGGCTATTGTAGAAAAAACAGAATCAGTTAAGCCCTACGGCTATGTACTCAAGGGGAGCGGCGAAGCGATCTTCCTATCAGCTGTAACAACGGCCTTCCGGCTGTTTGATGCACAGATGCAGGAGCGAATCTCGCGGGAGCAGCTTAAAAAGAGCGAGGAACGCTACCGCGAGCTTTTTGAAACCATCTCGGAGGGAATCGTGTATCAGAGTGCCGAGGGGCAGATCATTTCAGCCAACCCGGCGGCAGAGCGCATGATCGGCTTGAGTCTTGAGCAGATGCAGGGCAAAACATCCATGGACCCATTCTGGAGAATGATTCGCGAGGACGGAAGTCCGGTCCCCGGCAGTGAACACCCTGCGATGCAGGCCCTGGCAAGCGGCAAACAAGTCGGCCCTGTACTGCGGGCATTCAATCGAGCGGATACAAATGAGTATTCATGGGTCTCAATCACCGCTACCCCCCAGTTTCGCAGTGGAGAACGCACGCCGTATCAGGTATACGCAGTTATGGTGGACATGAACGAGACGCACCGGATGCAGACTGCATTGCGGGAGAGTGAAGAGCGGTTCAAGGCCCTGCACAACGCCTCGTTCGGGGGCATCGGTATTCACAACCAGGGCATAATTCTGGATTGCAACCTCGGCCTGTCCGAGATGACCGGATATACCATCGATGAACTGATCGGCATGAATGGTCTGCTGCTGATTGCAGAGCGCGACCGGGATTACATAGTCAGCCGAATCATGGAGGGATTTGAAAAACCCTATGAGGCCACAGGAGTACGCAAGGACGGCACGGAATACCCCCTTCGCCTGGAGGCCAGGAACATTCCGTACAAGGGCATGCAGGTGCGAGTCGTCGAGTTCCGCGACGTTACCGAACAGAAGCAAGCGGAACAGCAGGTACAGCAGCTCCTCAGTGAGAAGGAAACCCTGCTGCGGGAAAGCCACCATCGGGTCAAGAACAACATGAGCACCGTCTACAATCTTTTATCCCTGCAGGCGTCAAATCATGAAGATGAAACCTGTACCGACATACTGCAGGATGCAGCCCGGCGCATGCAGAGCATGATCAGTCTGTACGATAAACTGTACCGGAACGAGCGGTATGAGGAACTTTCTGCAAAGGAGTTCCTGGAACCTTTGATCAACGAAATTATCGACCTGTTCTACCTCGGCCCGGATATTGAGGTGCGCGTAGACTGTGATGACTTGCTGCTCAGCACCCGGGAACTCTCGCCGATCGGCATACTCCTGAATGAACTCATAACCAACTCCATGAAGCACGCCTTCAATGAAGTCGACCACGGCCTTATAGAAGTCGACATGCATCACACCGGCAGCATAGTGACCCTGCGCTACAGGGATAACGGACCGGGGTTACCGGAACACATCACCCCCGGCAGTTCATCCGGTTTCGGACTGCAGCTTGTCAATCTCGAAGTTGATAAACTGGAC
>CAZANF010000160.1:0-6976 GCA_964486425.1 uncultured Spirochaeta sp.
TTTACACCAAGCACAATCATGTTATCAATTTTGTCCTTGGAAGGAACAGTCAGGATAACCTTTTTTGCCGGGTATTTCGCATTCTTCAGATGATCACCGTAGCCGCCTTTCGGGCTTTCCTTGGAACGAAAGACACCGGTTGATTCAATTACCACATCCGGAGCTGTTCCCCAAGGGATTTCCTTCGGACTTCGTTCTGAACAAACCCGGTATTTTTTTCCATCTACGATGAGATTCTGCTCATCAAAAGTCACGTCTCCGGGGAACTTACCCTGGGTGGAGTCGTACTTCAAAAGATGAGCCAGGGTTTTGGTGTCGGTCAGGTCGTTAATTCCAACTACTTCAACACCTTTCTGAAGGGCGATCTTGAAAACGTTCCGTCCGATACGTCCAAAACCATTAATAGCGATTTTCATAAATCCTCCTATCTTATTGATCTAAGTTGACTATACGAATAATCGGACCTGACTGTCAATCGAGTGCTCGAATTTGACGGTACAGCGGGGGGAAGCTGCTGAGCTCCTGCGGAGGTGAAGAGATTCCTTCAGGCTGACGTACAGCGACGTCACCGACATTTACCCGATCAAAAAAACCGCCTCCGACTATTCTTCCCAGAGCGATGGTATCATCCACTGAGTCAATAACTATCTGTCCAAGCTGTGCGTCGGCGGGAAACAGCAGACCGGGGCCATCGGACCTGGGGATACCGGATCTTGCCGGATAGAGAGGGAGTTCGGATCCCTCTTCTATACCGTCAACCCTGCCCCGGTCGATGATTGCATTCCGGAAGCGTCGTTCAACTATTTGAGCCTGTAGAGGGAATATGTTGTACGCTCGCTCCTGCAGTTCCCACAATGCCCTGCTCAAGGCCTGGGCACCCTCACGTATGGTACTGTCCATAGCTATCCTCGAACCTGTTCGACTCAGATAGACCTCACTGGTTATCTGTACCCCGTCATTGAATACCTGAGGTGTTATAACTATGTAGTATTCTGTTCCTGCATCGCGGGAGGCTTGAAAAGCCTCGGATTCAGTCGCAACCTGTGAAGGTTCACGGATAAATTCCAGCAAAGGGTTGGCCGAGAAAACATCCTGCACAAAAGCAGGCAGATAGTTCTGTATCTCCGGGTAACCGGCAATGCTGCCCTGAACAAAGATCTGCAAGGGAATAGTAATTCGCTCCAAATTAAACTGGTCGATATCCCAGCGATAGGCGACAGAATCCAATAAAAGACTTTGATATACCTCCAGTGCATCCTGTATGGGCTGGTCGTCAACCTCCAGATCATTTAACAGCTCAAGCTCCTCTACATAGCGGGCATAGAGTTCATTCTCCAGAAAGGTTTCAGCATATCCTCGTCTGGCGGTTTCAGAGTATGGAGCAAGCTGCAGGGCACGACGGTAATGAAATCCGGCACGACCGGATAAATTCTGGTTGCGATATCCCTTGGCAAGGGTTTCGTGATATCGGGCAGCCGTATCTCTGCGGGGGTCATCGAAATCAGTCTGACGGCGCAGTATCGTTTCATAGGTTCCCCTGATGTACTCATTACCAGGCTGCAGACGAAGAGCTCGTTCCAAATGGGATATCGACGCATCGTATTCACGAAGGGCATGTTCAGCAATTCCGGATATGTACCAGGCACGAACCTCATCGGGATTTATCTCCAGCAGCTGTTCCATTACCGCAATCGCCTGCTCGGGATGATTGCTGTCCAGTGAGATCTCTGCCTGTAAAAGCAGGGCCTCGGGATATGCCTGACGCAGGCTTAACGATGTGGAAACATGATATTGAGCTTTTGCAATTTCACCGCGGGTAAAAAAACTCCTGGCGGCGATATAGTGTACAGTGGGATTGTCGTTATGATGGGTTAGTGCCGACTCGATATAGCGATCAGCAGCGGTCGATTGTCCGGAGGCCTCCGCAACGAGCGCCAGAGACAGCAAAGCAGTTCGATGCCGCGGCGATCTCTCCAGAGCACGCGAGAAGGTTTGTGCGGCGCTCTCGGGGTTGTTTCTGGCTAATGCTATCTGTGCTTCGCCAATGAGGGCATCAATATTATTCGGCTCTTGCCTGCGAACCTCGGCATAAATCTCGGCAGCAGCATCTATCTGCCCTAGTGAAAGCAGTATATCGGCATGAAGATTACGTACATCAAGAGAGTTTCCGGCAAGCTCACGAGCTCGCTGTATAGAGATGAGTGCCTGATCGAACTCCTGCATTTGCAGAAATGCCTCACTGATACCTGTCCATGCATCGAGATACTGCGGGTTCAATTCCAGTGCATTGCGAAAACTGGCTACAGATCCTACATAGTCCTGTTGATCGAGCTGCTCACGTCCACGCTGATACAGCTCTCTCGGGGTATCCGCAAAAATCAGACTGGAAAGCAGCATAAGATACATTATGCATAGAATGAAGCGGCCCCGAATAAACACTATAGCTCTTCTCCTGTTACTTCAGGCAACTCCGGGGTCACTACCTTAATGGTACGAATTTTATGTCCGTCCATTTCCTGAATGATAAAATCCACATCCCCGTTATGTACCTTTTCAAATTTGACTGGTATCTTTCCGAATAAATCAAAGACATAGCCGCCCAGTGTCTCAAAACTGCTGTCGTCAATTACGACCCCGGTAGTTTCCTGCAAATCCTCCAGACTGGTTCTGGCATCGCAGAGGAAGGTACGGGAATCAATCTGCAGTATTTCCTCCTGCTCATTATCGAATTCATCCTGAATGTCTCCAATGATTTCTTCAATGATATCCTCCATGGAAACAATACCTGATACCCCTCCGTACTCGTCAACACCAATGGCGATATGTACGCGTCGACGCTTCATCTCGCGAAGCAGAGAATCCAGGCGCATGCTTTCCGGCACAAAATACGGCTTGCGGATTATACGTTCGATGTTAATGGTATCTTCCTGGATAAGCGACTGCAGTACATCCTTGGCATAGAGCATGCCGACTACATTATCGATAGTCTCGCGATACACAGGATATCGTGAGTATCCGCTGTCACTGATTTTTTCCAACAGCGCCGAAGTACTCATTTTTAACGAGACAAAGGCGACATCGATCCTTGGTACCATAACCTCTTTTACGGTAGTTGATGATAGATCGACAATACCGCGAATCATGTCCTGCTCTTCTGTAGAATAGGGTTCCTCTGTTGTCCTGTGATCTTTGCGTAAAAAACGACGCAATAGCAATGGATATTTCAAAACAATCTTTCTCCTGCCTGTAACAGCTGTTCCTGTTTTTGTAGCATAGGTTCATCCGGATTTACTCCCGCATGCGTATATCCAAGCAGATGAAGCATACCATGTATAACCACTCTGCGTATTTCTTCCTCGAATGGGACCGAGAACCTGTGTGCATTATCTTTGACGTAATCAACTGAGATTACGATATCGCCAATCGATTCCGGGATTTCATTTCTGCCGGGAACAGGTATAACCTCTCCCTCGGAGGTACAGAAAGAGAGGACATCGGTTGCTCCTTCAATCCCGCGGTATGTCTGATTGAGCTCTGCTATATATGCATCATCACAAAAGGTAATTGAACATTCAATATTGTCTATATTGTGATGCTGCAGCACCATGCGGGCAACCGAATCGATAGAGTCCAGCCAGGCTGGAGGAGTGATGTTCTCAGTGTAAACCTCAATGGTGTTCATTATCGCCCTCATCACTGCTGTAGGCAGTAATAATCTTCTGGACAAGACGGTGTCGTACCACGTCGGCTGCTGAAAATCGCAGAATTCCAATCTCCTCAATATCCTTGAGAATATGTAAGGCATGAATCAGACCGGACTTTTTGGGTCGCGGGAGATCGATCTGTGTTGTGTCGCCGGTGACAACCATTTTTGACTTCTCTCCCATACGAGTCAGGAACATTTTCATTTGTTCAATTGAGGTGTTCTGGGCCTCATCCAAAATAATATAGCAATTGGTAAGGCTTCTGCCGCGCATATATGCCAATGGTGCAACCTCAATGATATTCTGCTCATGTAATCGCTGAAGAATTTCATGCGGCACCAGTGATTCCATTGCGTCATACAGGGGCTTCAGGTATGGATTAAGCTTTTGTGTCAAATCGCCGGGTAAAAAACCGAGATTCTCACCAGCTTCAACTACCGGCCGAGAGAGGATGAGCTTTCTGTATCGTTTGTCAATAATTTCCTGCAGTGCGTGAGCTATCGCCAGATAGGTTTTACCAGTACCTGCCGGACCGACTACAAAATTGATATCCTGTTCATCAAACTGCTGCAGCAGTTTTGATTGGGTGATGGTACGAGGAAAGACTGGTTGATAGCCTCCGGGAATCACGATGGATTCTCGATGGAAGTCGTCGCGCTGAGCCTGACTTCCATGGGCTAATCCCTGATAAATTGCAGTGATTAACTGAGAATCTATAGCACGCCCCTGAAAGAATAAACGCTGTATTTCGGCAAATATATCGTGAACCAGAGAACAGACCTCTTCATCTGCGCTTTCAACAAACAGTTCATTCCCTCTTGGTATGATTGAGGCACCGGTTATTTGTTCTATATATTTTATATTGGCATCATTCGGTCCAACCAGATCCTGCAGTAAACCAGTTGCTTGAACCACTATTGAAGCTTCCAATGCTCCTCCTAGGCATAATGTTCTAACCTTAGCGTCCTGATGCGCTACCGTCAAGTAGCATCAATACTCAATACCTTCATCATCTATAGTAACCTCGGTGGATAGTTCAGGAATCGGTTTCCAGACCAGGTCGATTGAGAGTACATTATTCCACTCATACTGAGACCTGTCATCCAGCAGTTCGGGCTTCCCGGTGTATAAAACGGATAGATCCCAGTCACCCATGCGGTACACAGCTGATACGTCGATAGTGTACAGATTGAAGTTTGAAGATCTACGGCTTTCTTCATCCCAGAAGCGGAATCCGTTCAGGATATCCTCTACTATGTTGAGTGATGGCACCCCGATCTGCTCGGCAAGCTCGGGGATATAGGCATAGATTGCTGAATTCGTTGAACTGGAACCGAATTCGATCCGGAAAAGCTCATGCAGATCAAGCAGCAGATCAAGTTCAAAGTTCATTCTGCTTTCGGTAAAGCGCTGGAATTTCATGGTCAGATTTGACTGTACATTGACGCTGACAGATAACCGCCGTTTCCAGAAGGGCTCCGGGATATAGCTGTAATTTGCAGTAATGCCTCCATCTGTAGCTACCAGCTCTTCCTCACCTTGCTGCAGCCAGGCAAGCTCATCCCGGGAAAAATATACAGGTTGTGTATAGGAAAAGTTCACATTGCCCTGGAAAAATCCTGTCCTGGCGGAAAACCGCAGACTATCTACCCTCTCTTCCTTAAGGTTATAACTCCCGGTTTGATTAAAATAGTATTGCGGATTGATTTCCAGGCGATTAGTGAAATTCACGGGCTGCCATTCCAGTTCCGCATCCTCTTCCTGTACTACCTGCCAGGAATTTCTTCCGGAATACCAGTTCCATCCATAACTGAAGGCTGCCGAATACGTAGTTCTGGGCTTGAGTGGCGGTAGTTCATAGCCCACCGACAGCGATTGTGTATGAGATCGAATGGTATATTCGAATAAGCTGGTGAGCCTGTGACTTGTGATAGATTCGGTGTCAAAGGGATCCCCATCCCAGGTATATTTTGGATTATCAAAATCAAGTATTTCATCTGTATCCAGCACGTATTCCCCTATCTGTGTATCAAACACATATTTCAGACTGCTGTTGCGAACATGGTCATATGCTGACAGCGGTTTCAAAGTAAGACTGTTTGTTGTCTTGAGCCGGAAAAAAGAGTCTTGAAATGACTTGTGACGCACTGAGTTCCAGTCGAGCGACTGAAACTCATCAGCCTTATCCCAAACCCATCGGTACTGACTATCCCCGTTTAATGAGTTTTCTATTACCGCATAGTTAGAAAGGAATGAAATATTCTGCTTAATTGATTCGCTTGAGATAAGTCGGCCGTCCCAATATCGCGGGGTAAACTTGAGTTCACGTGGATGGGAAATAATTCGAGCAAGATTCTCGGCTTGTATTGATATTTCCGGTCTACTCGAATAGCTCAGTGTATAGTGCACCGGGGCAACCGATGCAGCCTGCTGAATTGAGGGTCGAAGAGCAGGAAGCTGAAACAGCCCGGAATCAATCCCGCTATGTTCTTCCTCTGTGTCCTGCCATGGAGGAGCGAGGGAAAACATGCCTTCACCCTCAGGTAAACCCTTGTTCTGAAGCGTTTCCGGCGTGGCAGTACGACGTGTATCGACAATATTTCCGGCGATATTCAGTTCCGCACTTGGCAAAACCAGTAAATTCGGTACAAAGAATCTCCTCATCGGACTGCTTTGCTGCAAGGCTGCATCAATCTTGTCGGCGGCTATAGCTTTTGCATTCCATTCAAGCCGGGTTGAATATCGTGTCAGGTTCAGAGTATTGAGATAAGGCGCGGCTGCAGGAAGCCTGATACTGTTACCGCTGATATGCCAGCTGTAACTGTTGATGGTATTCTCCGAGGGTGTCGGCGGATCAGGGTTGGTAACAATCTGCAACACCTGAAAATTCTCGTTGCGACGTGATTGTTCCTCCCGGAAGGAAGGATCCGAGTAATATGCAAAATCAACATTCAAGGGTTGGTTCAGTATCTGAATCATTCCGCTATAGGCAAACCCATAGCGAAATGGAAAACGGGCTCCAAGCAGATACGGGGAGTGCCACATGCTTTCCAGGCCGTCTTCACCGTCAAACCATGGACTGTAGCCACCGGAATACGAATAAATTTCCCGAGTCCGACCTAATCCGTCCAAAAAATGTGTGTTACGCAAGTTTGCCAGTTCAGGAAATTTTCGTTCAATGGCGAGAAATGCGCCCAGGTTGCTGTTCATATCAGCCACAATTCTCATCATTCGATCGTCGTCTGGCTTAACGTCAGATTCATCCTCTGATT
>CAZANF010000161.1:0-6973 GCA_964486425.1 uncultured Spirochaeta sp.
GACCGATGATACCCGGCGTGCGCGCGAGGTTGCACATCAGATCCAGAGCATCATTGAGGAACAGGTGCCGGAAGCGCTGGACCCGGAGGTTAATATCAGCCAGGGGCTGCCGCAGATCGATATTCACATCGACCGGGAACGGGCCTATGCACTGGGTTTGAACATGGCCTCAATCGGGCAGGAGATCCAGGCCAATCTGGATGGAGTAACCGCCTCAAGGTTCAGGCAGGACGGAAACGAGTATGATATTCTGCTGATACTGGATGAACAGGATCGTACCCAGGTTCCGGATCTGGACCGGATCTATGTCGACAGCCGGACCGGAACGCGGATACCACTGTCCAGTTTCGCATCGTATCAGCGGACGACCGGGCCGGTTACCATAAACCGGGAGGCTCAGGCCCGTCAGATTCGTGTACAGGCGGATCTAGCACCAGGTGCCCAGGCTGCCGAGGCAGAGACGAAAATCCGTTCACTTATCGCTCAGCAGGTTCCGCTCGACGATGGTGTCGTCGTCCTTTTTCAGGGTGAATGGGCGGATCTGCAGCGATACGGCCGGGTGTTTATCTCTATCATACTTGTCGCGGTACTGCTGGTCTTTGGAGTTATGGCTGCACAGTTCGAATCCTTCATCGACCCGTTCATTATATTCTTCACCATTCCCCTCACCCTTATCGGGGTGATCGGGATACACTTCGCGATGGGGGTTAATCTGAGCCTTTTTACGGCGGTTGGATTTGTCATGCTGGTCGGTATCGTCGTCAATAACGGTATCGTTATGGTTGACTACACCAATCTGCTGCGCAGGCGCGGCATGGACCTTACCGAAGCATGCATAGAAGCCGGCGGCAACCGGCTGCGTCCAATCCTTATGACCAACCTGACGACGATCCTGGGCCTGGTGCCCGTATCATTTCTGGAAGGGGAAGGTTCGGAACTGATTCAACCTATTGGTATCACCGTTATCGGCGGATTAAGCGCAAGTGCAGTGCTGACACTCTTCCTCGTACCGGTTGTCTATGCCGCGTTCAACAAAATCTCCGATAAACGGCGGGCCCGGCGTGAGGCGAAGCTCGAACGGAGATACGAGCATCATCCGGAATTCGAAGCGACCCAGGGAGGAAACCAGTAATGGCAGTGAAAAACAGAGTTGAGATCATTGTAAATCAGGCGGTTGAGGAGGATTTGTTCGACCGTATGCGAATACACGAGGTCACATCCAGCTTCACCAGGTGGGCGCCGGTTTTCGGAAAGGGACACAGCGGTGAACGCCGGGGAGACCATGTGTGGCCCGAGGAAAACATCGTCCTGACCATATACTGTAATGACAATGAACGCGATCGGCTCATGCAGTCCGTACGCGAGGTAAAACAACTCTTCCCGAATGAAGGGATAAAACTGTATTCATTCCAGGTTGATGTACTGGAGATATAGTTCCGGTTCCTGAAGCACCTGCAGCCGCCGGTATCCCCATACCGGCGGTTGCATTTTCTGCGGCAGCGATTACACTATAAGGTAATCCACAGAAAAAAGAGGAGCGATCATGGGATACTATCTAGACCAGGTACCGGAGAAAATTCAGGATCATATTCGCGATATTGCTGCCACATCGGGGCTGCCGCAGGGCGAGGATTCAATAGAAGCCATTGCCCAGGGCTGGCTGCAGAAGCTGGAACTCTTTACAGAAAAAACCGATGAACTCGATATGGAATCCGTTGAGGAGCTGCAGCCCGACTTTCCACGAGGTGCTTTGCTGCTCACCTATTCCGGTTCACTGCTCACCATCGGACCAATGATTGAGGATGTCCGCAGAATTGAATACACAAGTATCGGGTTACGGCACGATGTACCTGATTCTGCCGAATCCGGCGGAACCAATATTTCAGCCGTCATAGTACTGGATGAACCCGCCCGCCTGAGTGACGGACCTATCAAACAGAGCTCGCCGATTTATCGTATTGCAATTCACCGGGAGGAACTCGAACCGGAAGAAGAAGAGCGCAGACTGAGCTCCGCCACACAGATCATATCGGAGGGTTTCGCCGATGTGAACAAAACACTCACCCTGGAGTAATCTATCATCGAACCTCATACGCTTCTTACCCAACTGGATACGATTATGCAGCGTCAGGCTCCCCCGGAGCCTGACGAGCTGCTTTCATCGCTCCAGCCGGCGCTGGAGGTGCTGCATGCCGAAAAGGATTACCTCCGTCCCCATGATAAACAGGGCAAGCCGGGCGGAATCGTTCGACTCAGCCCGGTTCGCACTACTGTCGTAATACCCGATGTCCATGCCCGCATGGATCTTGTACGGCGGATCATGGATATTCCGGTTCAGCTCAGCGAGGATGCCACTGCCCCCCGCCTGGCGACAGCCCTGCAGCAGGGGCGTGCACAGCTGGTGTTTGTCGGCGACTACGTACATGCCGAGCAGCGGGAGGCCGACCGCTGGCGAGCTGCAATGCAGGAGTTTCTGGAGGGGTTTAAAAAACACCGCTTCATGGACGAGGAAATGCGGGAAAGCCTGGGGACTATACAGATGCTGGCCTGTATCAAGGCCGCCTTCCCTGAAGCAGTTCACCTGCTGAAAGGGAATCATGAAAATATCCTCAATCAGGAGGGTGAAGGAAACCACGCCTTCGGAAAGTTCGCGTACGAAGGCCAGATGGTAGCCACCTATATGCAGCAGTTTTATCCCGCAGAGGTAATTCAAGGGGTGGATGATTTTGAACGCAGCCTGCCTTTGCTGGCGGTAGGAGCGGGTTTTCTTGTCAGCCATGCCGAACCAAAGCGTGCATTTACTCCCCAGGAAATCCGAGACTTCCGCAGCAACCCTGACGTCATTGAAGGGCTTACCTGGACAGACAATGGAGAAGCCGAAGAAGGCAGTGTGGCAAAAATGCTTGCAACATACACCGCCGGTGATTCAGACGACGAAACCTACTACTTTGCCGGTCACCGCCCCGTCAGCGGCCGCTTCGGCACCCGCGCAGACGGTCGCTTCATCCAGCTGCATAATCCGTCGGCGGGAATTGCCGCCGTCATTTCACCGGACCGCCGCTTCGATCCTGAAGAAGATATACTCTACATATAGAAGGAAAAGAGGAAAACAACCATGGCCGATACACCGCAAAGAATTGGCAAGTACAAGATTATCACCCGACTTGCAACAGGCGGTATGGGTTCTGTGTTCAAGGCCCAGCATCCTACCCTGAATCAGGAATTGGTCATAAAGAAACTCACCATGCAGGACAGTGCGCACCTGCGTGAACGCTTCCGGCGGGAAGCTCAAATCATGTTCGGATTCAAAAGCGATTACATCGTTGATGTCTACGACCATTTTCGCGAAGGCTCCGCCTATCACATCGTACAGGAATACATTGACGGAATCAGCCTGGAAGATCTCATTGAACGGGAACGCTATCTGCCTGAACACATTGCATTGCGGATAATGCTGTACGCCGCTCGTGCCCTGAAATACGCACATACACGCAAGGTAGTGCATCGGGATATCAAACCCGGCAACATCCTTATCTCGTCCGGCGGCAGTGTGAAACTGGTCGATTTCGGTATTGCGTCTATTCGTGACCAGGTAAACGACGAGGAACTCACTCAAATCGGAATGACCTTGGGCACCCCATCCTATATGGCTCCCGAACAGTTCACCAGCTCCAGGGACGTCGACAAGCGAGCCGATATCTATTCCCTTGGGGTAATGTTGTATGAGATGCTGACCGGGAAAAAGCCCTTTCCCGGCACCAAGCTTCCCGAGACATATCAGCGAATAATCAAGGGGAAGTATAAAAATCCCCGCCGTCATAACCCGAACATCTCCCGGTCCACCCTGCGATTGATTCGCAAAACAATGCAGCCGAAGCTCAAGCGACGCTATCAGGACATGGGCAAGGTTATCCGCTTTCTGGAAAAACAGCTGCGCATACGACCCATGATCGGGGTTCCCTTCGAATTTGCCGATATGCTCGCCGCTTTTGTTGCCGGGGAACGCACCAATACCCCCCGCAGCCGCATTCACTACGCCAAGATTGCCGCGGCAGTCATCTCATGCGGTCTTGGCGCGGCTGGCTTATGGCAGCTGTACAGCAACGGATACCACCAGCGTCTGATAAACACCGGCCTGTACGGGAGTGTTACCCGGCAGATAACCACCGGAATGAAGTTCGGGGCTTTCCACGATCCTCCGCGAAAGGTACAGCTGGTATCCTCCCGGAATCCGTCGGAGGAGCCTCTTGTACTCGACGTGAACCCCCCGCTTCGCAACCATTTCCTGCTGCAGCTGCTCCCGGAACAGATACGTCCCGAAGCACTGGAGAATACCCTTGTAAGTCAAACCCGATTTCTTCGCAGCGGAACCTATCATCTTGAGGCATCCATCGGCACGCAGCGATACCAGCAGTCTGTTTTTGTACATTCGTACCAGCGGCAGTTCGATGGACCGGGGGATCAGAACTATAACACCTTCAGGCTGCAGCACACCGTCCCGGATCCGATACCCCTCAGGGTGCAGTCCATCGTACGCGATCAGTTGAACGGGAATAATATAACTCCGGTATCCCGCATTGAGGCCATGCATGACGGCCGTTTTCAGCCCCTCACCGATCTGCTGGAACGCGAGTCCCTTTACAGCGGTACATCCACCCATTTTCGCATCAGCAGACGAGGGTATTACTCCCAGGAGCTTAAGCTGTCATCGCAGCCCGATCAGCCGGATCTTTTTCTGCAGGCGGCATTGGTACCCCGGTCCGGAGAAATCATTCTCACCACCAATGATCCAGACGCGCGACTGCGTATAAACAACAGCAGTACCTATATTGCCGGTGGACCGGAGCCCCGCAGCAGCACAATCCCTCCGCTGGACCCGGAGGCCCCGGTGGAGATTCGCCTGCCGCCCGGACGCTATACCCTGCAGGCTGCACACGGCCGCCGCCTCGGCGATGAAATCGGCATACAGATTAATTCGGAACAAACACGATATTTTCATATCGAATCTCGTCCGGAGGACGATATACTTACTATAGACGTTACCCAACAAGGAGAATCACTATGACTATGTTTTTCCGTCGTTTGATAATCGCTGCCCTGGGCCTGCTTGGCGGCCTCGCCGTCTGGCCGGCCATGCAGCTGCTGCTGATACATCAAACCACCTTTCCCAGTTTTCTTGTATTCAGTCTGGTGAGCGGGGCTGTATTCGGACTATTGTTCGGAGCCTTTTTCTCCTCAGCCGCCGGAATAATTGCCCGCCGTCTGGATCGGTTGTTCATCGGCATGGCAATCGGGGCTGTCATCGGGGCGGCGGGAGGCGCCGTCGGTTTTCTTATCGCCCAGCGGGTATTCCTGTTTTTCGGTGAACGGATCGCCCTCACTGAGGGCGCGCTGCAGACATTCGGGCTGCCTATTTCACGGGCCCTCGGCTGGGCAATCCTCGGGACCTTTATTGGTACCGCAGAGGGTTTCAGGGTGCGCAGCTGGCGCAAGATTATAACCGGGATTGTCGGTGGATTTATCGGCGGGCTTATCGGCGGTTCGGTGCTGGAACTCCTGCGTGCACTGTTTCCCGTCGCCGGTGCGGCATCGCTTATCGGTCTGCTGCTGCTCGGGATTTCAATCGGCGGGGCATACTCACTTATCGAGCGCCGCATGTCCTACGGAGTGCTGCGAATTCTGAACGGAAAATACAAGGGAAAAGAGTTTATTCTCAACCAGAACCGTATAAGAATCGGCTCGGGCCGACGCTGCGAGGTGCTGCTTGACGGCTATGAAAACATTGAAACGGTCCATGCAGTACTGCTGGCTCATAACCGGGAACTTACCATTCGTCCCGATGTTCCGGGAGAAAAGATAACCGTAAACGATACCAAGGTCGAAGAGCGCGTCTTGAAGTATGAAGATGTGCTGAAAATCGGCTCCGCCAAACTGCTGTATAAACATGAATAGAAAGGAGGCCGCTATGCAAATACGATTATCTGTAAAATACCTGGTGCTGCCGCTTCTCCTGCTGGGAGGCATCTCGGCCTCTCTGCTCGGCGCCGATGAAATATCTGTTACCCAGGTGAACCCCGGGCGACTGCTGACCCGACAATCTGTAGAGCTGTACCTGAGTGTACTGGATACTAACCAGATCCCGATTGACGGCCTGGGATCGCAGGATTTTGAACTGGAGGAATCAGAGGATGGAGAAAATTTCACCTCCGTCCCCATCACCGAGTTCTCCGCTCACGCGGTAGATGACGGTCTCACCTTCTTTTTGCTGGTCGACAACTCCGGAAGCATGTATGAAACCATCGACGGGGAACCAACAGACACCCGCCGCGAGATCAGGATCGGACATGCCCAGGAAGCCCTGCGTCCGTGTCTCCAGTCCCTGGATGACAGCCGGGACCGCATCCCGCTGGGGCCCATTGATACCAATTCTACCCGCCCTTCCGACCTGACCTCTGATACCCGGGAGCTCCTGGCTTCGGTAAATGACATTCAGCGCCCGGAACCTCGCAGCGGAGAGGGCTGGACAGAGCTGTTCTTTTCGGTAATTCAAGCCCTTGATCATCTGGAAGAGATTGAGGGTCGAAAGGTTCTTATTCTTTTGTCGGATGGAGAAAATTATCCCTACCTGGAGGGTTCGGGTGATCCGCATTCGATATTCGGGGAGTATTTATTCAGTGACGATGAAGCGATCGAAGCCCTGCAGCGGGCGGGCATCAGCCTGTATTCCATTCGTTTCGGCGAGGAACTGGAAGAAAGCCTTATCGATCTCTCCGGAGAATCCGGCGGACGCGTGTATGATACCCTGGACCGGAATGAACTGGCACAGATATATATGGACATACGCGATCAAGTCCTCAGGGAGTATCGCCTCCGGTACCGGGCGGCCATGATTCCCTCGGAGCGACGCATAGTCCGCGCCCGCTACATCGGCGGCGAGGAAGCGGTGCAAACACAGCGTACCTATTTCGCCGGC
>CAZANF010000162.1:0-6897 GCA_964486425.1 uncultured Spirochaeta sp.
AGGCAGTCTCCGGATTGAATCCGTTAATGGATTAGCCTATACCATAACCTGGCCGGTATAGCTGATACCGCCGCCCATTATCTGCTGGCTAAAATCGAGCAGCAGCTGATACTCTAGCCAGAATCCTCACAGGAAATGCGACATTAATGTGAACTACATGCATAAATACTACGTTTATGTAGTCATATATCAATTCTTTTTTACATGCTTGCATCCGGATTGAACTATCAGCTACGCTTTTCGTATGGAAAGCGCACCGAAACGCATCTGTATCATAAAACTCGGAACCAGCTTCCCGGATACAGTCGCATCACTGGGGGACTTCGATGCCTGGACCGCCAATGCAATGGGGCTTTCGCCCGATGAAGTCTTTTCAGTTGATGTTCGCGCCGAAGCCCGGTTTCCTCACCTTGAAGATTGCGCCGGTATAGTATTAACCGGTTCGCATTCAATGGTTACCGAACGTCTGCCATGGAGCGAAGCAGTCAAAGACTGGCTTCCTTCGGTAATGCAAGCCGGCATTCCGCTGCTCGGCATCTGTTATGGACACCAGCTGCTGGCAACGGCTGCGGGGGGAAAGGTCGATTCCCTGCCCGGCGGAATCGAGATCGGGACCGCTGCAATATGTCTGCAGCCGGCAGCTCTTGCAGATTCCCTGTTCTCGTCACTTCCCCTCAGTTTTCCTGCATATACCGCTCATATGCAGGCAGTCACCAAGCTGCCGGCAGGGGCGGTAGTCCTTGCCTCCGGGCTACGTGATCCCCATCATGCATTTCGACTGGGAGAACTGTCATGGGGGATCCAGTTTCATCCCGAATTTGATGAGTCCATTATGCGATCATATATAGACCATCATCACCGGGATATTATCACTGCCGGGCAGGATACCAGCACCCTGCACACCGGCGTGCAGCCATGTCCGGCAGCAGCATCGGTGCTGCGCAGATTCGCCCGGATCTGCGCCAGCCGCCCGTCCGTCACATTGCAGGCAGAGGGCTGCGTCAGCTAGATCCGGACGTTCAGCTGGATCCAGACAGGCGGCACGCCCGCCGATACAGCAGCACGGCAATCAACCCGATGTACCCCGCTCCGCAGAGAAAGACTGCAGCTGCAGGAATTGCCCCGGGGTTCTGCAGCCTCAGCAAGCTGCCCCACGCGGTCGGGAAGATACCGACAGTCCACTCCCAGCTGCCGGAAAGGGGGATCATGAGCAGCGGCGGAAGGATACCCACATTGCAGATCTTGGCCATTGCCAGACCCTGCACCTTGTTCGCTGCAATAATACTGATCCCCAGAAAGGTAACCGGCAGCACCACGGCATCCAGCAGCAGCGAGGCCAGGAATGCAACGGGTGCCCCGTGATATAAATCCCCGGCCAGTACCGCAAACGGCAGCATGACTGCATACATCAGCAGCAGGAAACCGCCGCGACGCAGCAAATACCAGCCGGGCCTGCCCGGCAGGGTGCGCAGAAACGGCAATACCCCGCCGTCCTTTTCATCCAGCATAAGAAACGCCCCGATCATACCGTACATCACCACGCTTAACAGTAAAGCGAATGAGCGAATATGGTCGATATACCGCAGCACCCCCTCACCGACCGCGGCTGGAATCACTACTGCCGCAGGCCCGGCTGGGGAAAGCAGCCAGGGTATGACGCGACCGAGCATAAACGAGGCCAAAAGCGGTGCACACAGCAGAGCGATTGCGATCGGATCCCGCAGCATAAGCCGGATATCCGCCATGGCAGGCGACAGCCGTGTGGAGGCATTCGGTTTCGTGTACCGTGATTCCTGCTTCCCCGGACCCCGTGTCCGCGCAGAAATCCGCAGCCCTGCCTGCCCGGCTGCCAGCATGGCAAAGGCCTTCTCCGCTAACCGGTACGCCGCTAAGTTCCAGACAACCAGACTGGCCGCAGCAGCAGCCAGTTCCGGTGCGGAGCGTACCAGCCCCGCACCCGAGTCCCCGACCGCAAACCGGGAAACCCCGTCGGTAATCAGCACCATACCGCCCCATACCGGCGAGAGAACCCCAAAGAAGCCGACCGGGATCCCGGCCAGCTCGATAAAGGGGAACATAAACGGCAGAGTAACAAGGCCGGCGCACACAAAATAGTTGATTATCTGCGGGCATAGTCCGGCAATGCAGAGACCAAGACTGTAAAACACCGGGACCGTGAGCAGCACACCAAAAAACAGCAGCAGGATGCCGCTCCACACCGGCTGAACAAATCCAAGCCCCCACGATGCCAGCAGGAGCAGGCCTGTAACTGTGACAGCCAGAAACAGGATCGCACTCACCTTGGTGCGCCAGTACCCGTCAAACCCGCGCCCGTGGGTCTGAATAACCGGCAAAATCCCCTGATCCATCTCCAGCAGTACCAGTCCCCCGGCAAAAAAGAACCCCATGAAGCTGGGATCCATCAGTACGATAAGCCCGAAGCCTGCAGCCCGGGCGCCGGGAGGCAGCAGGGCGATAATAATCAGAAACACGACCGTCATGGCCGCATAGACAGCATAAAAACCCCCGCGGGCCTGCAGCAGCACCTCCAGCCGCACCCCGTGAAGGAACTCCGGTACGATACCCCTACGACTCATGAGGCCCCCCTCGCAGATCACGCCCGGTTACCGTAAGAAAGACCTGCTCCAGGCTTACCTCACGATTCGCCACTCGGGTAATCTCGCACAGCTCCGAGCGTAATCCGCTCAGCAGTCTTTCATAGCTCAACTCGGTCTCGAGTACCTCCCCGGATTCCGTACGTCCGCTCACAATCACCCCGGGGCGCCCGTAGCGCCGCTTCAGTTCCGCCGGTGACTCCTGCAGCATCAGCCGCCCGTCAACCAGAAACCCTACCGTGTCGCACAACTCGTCAGCCAGCTCCATCGAGTGGGTGGTAATAAACACCGCCGTCCCCTGCCTGCGGATCTCCAGTATCCAGTCCTTGATCTCCCGCGCCCACAGGGGATCCAGACCGGAGGTGGGCTCATCCAGAAACAGCAGTCGAGGCCGATGCAGCACCGCCCGCAGGAAAGCCAGCCGCATCCGCATTCCCTTGGAGTAGGTCTCCGTACGGTCGTCCAGGGCTTCCCCCAGGCCGATCCGCACCGCTGCGGCCTCCAGCTCCTCCATGGCAACCGCAGCCCTCCGTCGCATGGACAGCGAAAACTGCAGGTTCTCGCGACCGGTAAGCTTGTCATACAGGTTGGCGGTCTCGAAGCCGATTCCCATATGCTCGTAGACCGAGGTATCCCAGTCGCGAATCTCCTTCCCGAACAGCCTCACCGAGCCGCTGTATCCCTGCACCAACCGATACAAAATCTTCTGTGTCGTGGATTTTCCCGCACCGCTTGGCCCCAGAAATCCGTAGATCTCCCCGGCCGCAACCGAGAAATCCAACCCGTCCAGCGTACGTGTACGCGCTCCGGGATAGGTAAACCCCATATCATCCACCTGAATAAGCCGCTCGGAACTCATAGCTTCTCCTCCCTTTCACGGAATACCGCCCCGATAAACCCGGCAAGCATGCACTCGCAGGCTGTATAATAATCCTCATACGCCAGCGGCCCCTCGCTGTGTGCCGCCAACACCCCCAGAGCCGCATCAAAACATAACCGCAAACCGGCAATAATCACCGAATCGCGTTCCACCGGTTCCAGTCCTGCCCGGAAAAACAGGGGTTTCAAACGCTCGAACAGCCGGAAATCCTGGGTATCCATGCGCTCGAGGTGCTCCGGATGCGCCCGCTGCTGCAGGTACTGAATCTCCTGTGGATCAAACAACCCCTGCATGCCTGTCTCCGCCGTTACCCGCGGAAAATCCTCCAGCATTACCGAACGCAGCACCCGCGCAGTCGCATCTACCCCGTGGGGATTCTCACTCCGAAAGCGCCGGGTAATTCCCTCGTGAAACGCCAGTTCCCACTCAGCCAGCAGCTCCAGGGCTAAAACCTCCTTGCTCGGATAGAAGCGGTAAAAGCTCCCCTTGGAAATCCCCGCATGCGATGCCAGGTCATCTATACTTGTCTTGCGCACCCCGCGCCGCCCCATAAGCTCCCTCGCCGCCTCCCGCAGCTGCGCATCTATCTGCCGCTCCTCAGTCTCCGAAAACCTTCTCGGCATGCATCCACCTCCATGCATATCAGTTTATGACTGTTTTTACATAATAGTCAAATGGTTTTGCATGTTCGCATACCAGCCTCCGGCTGCTACTCCTCGGGAAGGATGATGACAGCGGGAAAAGCATAAAAAAGTGAAGGTTTTCAGCAAGATAATGCAGAAATCCGGGCACACTAACCGTTTCCCCATAAATGATCATTACAAGACCGAAAGGTTGTAGGTAGCGCCGTGCCGAATTCAGGGTTGTAATGAGTTATATCAGATTGATGGAGGTACGAAATGGTTAATCGAATATTCTTCGGCAGCATAGGATTATGCACGCGAAGTAAGGTATCCAGGACGGTTGGTATGGCTCTTGTCCTGGTTCTGGCTGTAGCCGGAATCGCAAGCGCAGGTGGAGCCGGAGAAACCGCAAGCGACAGCTCAATGATCAATGTAGGAATCGTGAATCTTCCGCCGGAGGAATCAGGATATCGTCAGGCCAATGTCGAGGACATGAACACGGTCTTCTCCGAGGAAAACGGCTACGATGCACGGCAGACTAATACCGGCGACAACAGCGAGCAGATCGCAGCAGCTCAGGGGTACATCCGCGACGGCGTAGATTATCTGCTGATCTCGGCAGCAAATGCCTCCGGGTGGGACAATGTTCTCCAGTCCGCCAGAACCGCCGGCGTAACCGTATTCCTGTTCGACAGGCTCATCGATACCGACGAGTCCAACTACCAGGCAGCCCTCGTTTCAGATATGTTTGCACAGGGAACGAACACGGTGAACTGGCTGCTGGATCAGGACCTTGATGAATACAACGTGATACTTATCCGCGGCCAGTTGGGTTCTGCCGCTGAAATCGGTCGCAGCGCAGCAGTCCTTGAGGCTGAAGAAGCCGGTGACCTTACCATTGTTGCAGACGGAACGGGCGGAGACAGCTGGAGCCTCGAGGAAGCCCGACGTGTTGTCGAGGCGGCAATCACCGCAGACAAGGACTTCAATGTCATCTACGCACAGAATGATGGTATGGCGCAGGGTGCGGTACAGGCCCTCAATGCTGCCGGAATCTCCCACGGTGCGGATGGCGATGTTATTATTATTGGTTTTGACTTCAACCGTTTCGCGCTGCGCAACGTACAGGCCGGTTACTGGAACTACGACCAGCAGTCGAGTCCCCGACAGGCAGCCGATATTTCAGACTGGATTCAGGCCCGTGAAGCGGGTGAGTCGATCCCGAGCGGCATTGTCTACATTGATGAGCTTGGTGTCGACACAAATACGGTTACCAATGAGATTATTGCCGAACACGGTATCAACGATGATCCGGGCGATGGTGTGATTACCCGGTAAAAGAAATGGTGATTTGCGCGGTACTGTATGCGGGTCCTTTCCAGCCTATCGTACCGCGCTTTTTTTTGGCAGAAATCCGAGGAGCTATCAATTGCAGGCAGAGAATGTACTTGAAATGAGAGGTATACATAAGTCGTTTCCCGGGGTGAAGGCACTTCAGGATGTACAGTTCACCCTCCAAAAGGGAGAGATTCATTCCCTGATGGGCGAAAACGGGGCAGGCAAGTCGACACTTATCAAGGTAATGACCGGTGTACACGAGAAGGATGCCGGCAGGATATTGATCAATGGTGAGACGGTACACTTCCGGTCTCCCCAGGAGGCGCAGAGCTCCGGTATCGGTACCGTGTATCAGGAGATATCACTCTGTCCCAATCTTACCGTCGCGGAAAATATCTACATCGGCCGCGGCCGCTACAAATTCGTCAACTGGAAGCAGATGAATGCCAGGACGGAAAAGCTGCTCGACTCACTGGGAATTCCGGCGAGACCCGCACAGCAGCTCTCGGAATGCTCTCTTGCCGTTCAGCAGATGATTGCGATTGCGCGCGCAATCGATATGGATTGTACAATCCTTGTCCTTGATGAACCGACCTCCTCCCTCGACGAGGATGAGGTTCAGAAACTCTTCAGACTCATGCGCGAGCTCAAATCGAGAGGCGTAGGAATCATATTCGTAACCCACTTTCTCGATCAGGTATATGAAATCAGCGACCGGATTACGGTGCTTCGCAACGGGATGTTTATCGGCGAATACGAGGCTTCCAGTCTGCCGCCCATAGAGCTGGTTTCCAGAATGATGGGCAAGGCACTGGATGAGGTCAGAAAAATCGAGACTCATGAGTCCGACACCACAGACGACAGGGAGCCTGTGTTTGAAGCGAAGGGGCTCTCGAGTGCAGCCGGTGTGCACCCCTTCGATTTTATCATACGAAAAGGTGAAGTGAACGGTTTTGCGGGATTGCTGGGGTCGGGACGCAGTGAAAGCGCACGTGCGATCTTTGCGGCAGACAAGGTTATCGGCGGTGAGGTGTATGTAAACGGGAATAAAGTCAAGATTCATAATCCGCTTCAGGCAATGAAGCACGGAATCGGGTATTTACCGGAGGATCGGAAAGGCGACGGGATTATCCCGGAGCTTTCAGTCCGTGAGAATATTATCCTGGCATTGCAGGTGTTAAAAGGTTTTCTGAAGCCGATATCGAAGCACCAGGCGGAGGCGTTTGCCGATGAATATATTGCCGCATTGAACATCAAGACACCCGACTCCAGCACCCCGATCAAATCACTTTCAGGCGGAAACCAGCAAAAGGTTGTTTTGGCTCGCTGGCTGCTCACCCACCCCGATTACCTGATCCTCGACGAACCCACACGAGGAATCGATGTCGGGACGAAGGTGGAGATTCAGAAACTGGTGTTGAAGCTGGCCGAAGAGGGAGTC
>CAZANF010000163.1:0-6832 GCA_964486425.1 uncultured Spirochaeta sp.
CGCGACGAGTTCTTCAGCAGACTGAAACGTACTATCACCGATCATGCCGGTTCGATTCCGGACCATCTGCTGTATCTGGATATCGACCAGTTCAAGGTAGTAAATGATCTATGCGGGCACCTTGCCGGCGACGAACTTCTGCGCCAAATCTCCAAGGATCTGCGAAGCATGCTGCCGGAGCGCAGCGCCTTTGCCCGGTTGGGCGGAGACGAATTCGGCATCCTGGTGAAGAATCTGCCGGATACCGAACTTACTGCCTTCTGCGAGAATCTGCTGAAAAGGGTTCAGCGCAATTTTACCTGGCGGCACAATATCATCAGTATATCCGTAAGCATTGGGGTTGTTACCATAGATCAGACCACAATGGATCCATACGCAGTGCTCGCAGCAGCGGACGATGCCACCTATCTGGCAAAGGAATCCGGGGGAAATACCTTTCGATTCTATCGGACCGCTGATTTTTCATTCCTGAAGCGACGGGGAGAAATGCAATGGGTGGCACGGCTGACCCAGGCCCTTGAATCCGGCGGGTTTGTACTGTATGAACAGCCTATCGTAATGCTGAAGGACAGATCGACGGTAAAACACGAGATCCTGCTGCGCTTGACTGATGAAAACAACGAGATAATCTCCCCACAGGTGTTTATCCCGGCTGCCGAAAGATACAATCTTATGCCGGCTATTGATCGTTGGGTAATTGCCAATACCTTCAGATTTATCGCCGATCAAGGCTCCGACAGAGAATACTCGATAAACCTGTCGGGTGCTTCCATTGCCGATGAAGGGTTAACACAGTTCATACACGACAGATTCTCTGAATATGCCGTTAATCCCGAGAAGATTACCTTCGAGATTACCGAAACAACTGCAATAGAGAATCTGTCAAAAGCCATCGATTTTATTACGAATATGCGGGATCTGGGGGCAAGTTTTGCACTGGATGATTTCGGCAGCGGTTTTTCCAGCTTTACCTATCTGCGCAACCTGCCGGTTCAGTATCTGAAACTGGACGGGTCGTACGTAAAGGACATTCTATCGGATGCGGTCAGTATGCAGATGGTGCAGTCGATCAATGCAATCGGGCATGTACTGGGAATGCAGACCATAGCCGAATATGTCCGTTCAGCCGATTTGTTCAGCGCGCTGCACAAGATGGGTGTTGATCTTGCGCAAGGCTACGAGATTCAAAAGCCTGCTCCATTAAACAACTGCACTCATACCCCTGCCGGGAGATAACCGGGAATCACCGGTCAGGGTGCGAACGGGGGCAGCATGCTTTCAGGGTCAAGCAGTTTGCTGCACTCCTGTGTGGAGTATCCTTCCTCGTGTGCAAGGATATCCCGGAGGGAGCGCCCCTCGCGCTGTGCACGCAGGGCAATTTTGGCCGCTTTATCATATCCGATTTCCTCGGCTACCTTGGTGATTAAGGAAAGGCTGCGCTCCACCTGATCCCGGCATACATCAGGATGAGCCGTTATACCCGCTACACAGCGAGTACGCAAGCCGTTACAGGCATTGCCGAGCAGACGCATGGACTCAAGGGTTTCAAACGCAACAAGCGGAAACATTATATTCAGCTCCAGAGGGCCCTGTGCGGCGGCTGCGGACACAGTTGCAGCCTTGCCGATGACATGTACAGCAATTTGCTGTACGGCTTCGGGTATGACCGGGTTTATCTTGCCAGGCATAATGGAGGAGCCGGGCTGCAGCTCAGGCAGGCTTATCTCCCCTAACCCTCCATACGGGCCGCTTGAAAGCAGGCGCAGGTCGATGCACCAGCGCTGCAAGGTGACTGCTATGAGCTGGAGACTGCCCATCAGCGCAACCTGCGGCAATCGGCTTGACATCTCTGCCGAGGGTATATCGGCCGGGATAACGGAATGGTGTACACGTTCCGATATGAAACGGCAGGCAATTGCTGCAAAATCCGGATGAGTGTTCAGACCGGTTCCAACAGCCGTCCCGCCGAGAGGAACCCGCGACAGGATATCAACGGTACCGGAGAGGGCCTCAATCGACTGCTGCAGCTGCGCTGCAACGGCAGAAAAACCATCGCCCAAACGCACCGGTACTGCATCCTGCAGATGTGTGCGCCCGAGCTTGATAATACCATGAAACTCGACCGCCTTCTGCTGTACAGCAGTCTTCAGCAAGCCGGCCGCCGCAGTCAATGCATCAAGATCTGCCAGACAGGCAATGTTTATGGCGGCCGGGATAACATCATTGGAGGACTGCCCCATGTTTACATGGTCATTCGGATGTACCCGATCGCCGGTCTCACGGCTCGCCAAACCGGCAACGACCTCATTCATATTCATATTCCAGGAGGTTCCCGAACCTGTCTGGAATACCTCTACCGGGAAGGCCTCGGATAAATCACCCTCCCAAATACGCAATCCGACAGCGATTATCGCTGCCGCGGTTTTGGTATCCAGTTTGGATAATTCGGCATTTGCATGCGCTGCCGCCGCCTTCAATAACCCCAGTGAACGGCGCAGTGAATCCGGCATTGGATACCCGGAAAAATCAAAATTATCAACGGCCCGCTGCGTTTGCGGTCCCCACAAGGCATCGCCGGGAATGCGAACATCTCCGAGCGAATCTCTTTCTATACGGTAATCAGATTCCATAGAAAAACACCGTCTCTTTCTCAAAATGTGGCTGTGCATGGATAACGCTCAGGGGTTTGGAGAAGTAATATCCCTGAACGAAATCACAGCTGCTTCGTTTGAGAAAATCAAACTGCTGCTTCGTCTCTACCCCCTCTGCCACTACCCGCATATTCATACTGTGGGCCATCGAGATGATCGCCGTAACAATCGCCGCCTGGTTATCGCGCAGAATGAGATCCCGGATAAAACTGCGGTCTATTTTGAGCTGATCCACCGGCAGTGTTTTCAGATAACTGAGACTGGAATACCCGGTGCCGAAATCATCAATGGAGATCTGCATACCGGCATTCTTGAAGCTGCGGAGAATGCGAACCGATTCATCGATATCCTGCATGATGCTGTTCTCGGTTATTTCTATGATAACCCGGTCAGGGGAGAGTCCTGAATCCTTCAGAATCCCCATCATGGTATCGACAAGGTTCGGCTGGATGAACTGCCGTGCAGAAAGATTTATCCCGACTGCAGCATCGATGATTCCCAGCGACAGCCAGGCAGCATACTGGGTACACGCCTTCCTGAAAACATACTCCCCAAGCCGGTAAATCAAGCCGGTTTCCTCCGCCAGCGGGATAAACTGACCCGGGGGAATCTCACCCCGCTCGGGGTGGAAAAGGCGCGCCAGGGCCTCACTGGATGAGAGCTTTCCGGTTTCCATATTGATTACCGGCTGAAAATACACCTGTATCATATCGTTATCCAGGGCGGTCCGAACCGTTTCTTCAACGTATATCCGCTGCTGTGCACGAACATTCAAGTCGGGAGTATAAAAGTGATGATTCCCCTTGCAATGCTCTTTTGCCCGAATGAGGGCTAAATCAGCATTGCACATCAGATCCTGGGCGGTGGTACCGTCGTCCGGATGTATGCTGATTCCGATCGTTGCACCAAGGTAAATGGATGATTCATGTTCCACAAACGGCTCGGCTAATGACTCTATTATATGTTCGGCGATTTCACTGGCATCATCCGGGCTGCGAATGTCCGGGAGCAGTACGGTAAACTCATCGCCGCCGGTACGGGCTACAAGGTCGCCGATACGCACTGCGGCTGAGATTCGTCCGGCTGCCAGTTTCAGAATAATGTCTCCGAATGAATGCCCCAACCCGTCATTAATCTTTTTGAAGTCATCAAGATCAATAACCAGCAATCCAAGCCCCCGGTTCTTTCGAGCAGCCTGCACTATGGCCAATTCTATACGTTCCAGCAAAAGCATTCGATTGGGCAGCGATGTAAGGGAATCATGCTGCACACTGTGCTGAAGCTTGGCCTCAGCCTCTCGGATTCGGGAGATATCATCGACCAGGTAACAGTAAAAATGCTCTTCGCTGTTGTTCGGTACTACAAATATGGTGGCTTTGAAAAAGAAGTAATCACCATTTTTCCGCTCACTCCACAGATGCCCGGTCCAGACTTTTTCGGAATCAACCTTCTGGAAAATATTCTGATAATACTTGAGATCATATCCTACGGCCTGGAAACGCTCTATACTGCTGCCGACCAGCTCCATAGGTTCACAGCCGACAATCGACTCAAATGCCGCATTTGTGAAGAGAATTCTATGATTAGCATCTGTTAGAACTATTCCCTCGGTACTGAACCGACAGACTGAGTCAAGTACCGTTGTAATTGTAGATGGTGATACAAAGTTGCTTATCATCTCCTGGCCATAGTAAACCGGGGTTTAAGCCCCGTCAAGTTAATAGCGGCATAAGACTTGCGAATGTAAAATGCAAACAGTACGATAGACCTATGGACAGCGTAGATGATTTCGCGCAGTCGTTACGACTGCAGACTACCATAATTTTGCTTGGAATGAAGCATGTAGGGAAAACTACTCTGGGGCAGCAGTTTGCATCTCGCCATCAACTATCCTGGATAGACATGGATGAAGTCATTGTAGATATGGCTCGCGGATCATATCACATAGAAGCAAGAAGCGCTCGGGATGTATACCTGACACAAGGGAAGGAGGGTTTTCAGGAGATTGAAACGGCCGCCGCCAAGTACCTGCGCGTGTACTGCAGCAGAAACCAGATAATCGCCACCGGCGGAGGTATTGCCGATAATCCCGGCGCAATGCTTGAACTCACAAATACCGGAATCCAGATATACCTGCGTGAGCATGAAGACATTCTCTTTCCCAGAATAATGGCACGCGGTCTGCCGCCGTTTCTGGACCCGAAGGATCCGCGGGCATCCTTCGCGGAACTCTATCGGAGCCGTGATGCGGTATATCGGGCTGCGGCCGATATATGCGTAGAGCTGAACGGGGCCGGCATTACCGAGGCACTTTCCATGCTTGAGGAATCCGTCCGCGGTACCCTGCTCTGCTGACTGCCGTCTCCTGCAACCGGCGGGATTGTCCGGGCTTGGGGGCTTGGGCGGCTTGGGCGGCACAAAAAAAGCCGCCGCAATGAAAGCGGCGACTTCCGGCATATATACCGTATGCGTACAAGAACGATTACTCTTCCTCGACCTCAAAATCCTCTTTTTCCGCACCGCACATAGGACATACCCAGTCTTCAGGTAAGGCTTCGAAAGCTGTGCCGGGTTCGATATCGTTATCGGGATCACCCTCTTCGGGATCATAAATATACCCGCAGACCACACATACATACTTCTTCATTACTGTCTCCTTGCTATTTCTTATTTCTGTTTTTTAATGCATTTTGCAGCATTACTGCAAGTCCAAGTATAATTATTGTCAGTGGCCACCATCGTGAGATAAACCCTACCAGGCTGGTTTGTATAATGTCCAGACTAAACAGCAGGAAAAAAATCGACAACAGTACCATTACCGTAGCAGGTATTACATAGGCGGCGCGGGAGTCTCCCGGTTTTGTCAATCCATACGACAGCAAAGCGAGAGCGAGTACCGTAAGAAAAAGCGGCCACATGCGTTCCAGTATCGCCCAGGACAGCACTGTATTCAACAGAATAAGCAGCAGACCGGTAAGCAGCAGGAAAAAACCCATAAATACGGCGCCTTCACTCACATTCTTCGCATACCCCCGATACAACAGATACGTACCTATCAGCAATAGAATGCCGGGCCAAATGGAGATAAAGGTCGGAAGCACCCCTGTTGTAAGCAAAAGCAGCATACCGCCGACAAGGACCGACCCGAAACCGATGAAGAAAATTTTTCCCGGACCCTGATTCGCCATGCAGCACTCCTCTATATCTACAGTCTCTCTATCATCAAACTAACAGATCAAACACTACTTGCCAACTGTTTTTTTTCCAGATACAGTGCTGTATGCAGCGTCACACACCGATTCTGGGAATCCTTGCCATGATCACTTTGCTGTTATGGGGATGCAGTAGCATCCTGAATATCAGCGATACAAAACCGGACCCCGATAGCCCCTCTGTACAGCTGCTTTCCATGATAGAGCAGACGAACGATAACCCGGAATCCCAGGTGGTTATTGTTGAACAGCTGATTCAGAACCTGCGGAAAACACAGCGACAGGATGAAATAATTCCTCTCCTGTCCGGCATTACAGCCCGAAATCCCGATAATCCGTATAATGCCTATTATCTGACCCTTATCGGGGAGCATCTTCGCACAAACGGACAGCCAAAGGCTGCATATCTCTACTATTACCGCGCGGTCTACCGCTATCCCGATGTTGAGGTAAGCGGAAGCTCGGTACATTACCGCGCCCTCAACCAACTGCTGAATACAGCACAGGGGGCGGAAAAGAAGATGCAGCATTATCATACCTTGCAAAGCCGGTTTGCCGGAAAAATCGACCCCGGTCTGCACCATTACTACATGGCGCAGAACTATGAAGCGATTGGTGATTACGACTCCGCCTTTGATGAATACCGCCGCTTTACCAGTTATCCCGATACCAGGATCCCCGGACGCCCGAATGCATATCAGACAGTGACTCAGCTGCTGGATTTCAAGGACAGTTCACGCAACTGGACCTATGAGAACCTGGATGATCTGGTTTCGGAAATTCAAGCCGCCATAGCAACCCGCAATCCTGCCAGGCTGACTCGCAACCAGGCCAAGACCAATTTCTTTGCAATGTCCTGGAAACAGGATTCAAACGATGCTAATACCCAATCAAATTTTGATATAGGACCATTCCTGCTGCGCAATAGCATCCGGTACCGGGCTGAACTGGAGCCGCGAAGCAACTCCC
>CAZANF010000164.1:0-6730 GCA_964486425.1 uncultured Spirochaeta sp.
AAATTCAAATATAACCCCTGGATAGATAGAGTGCTCAAGGGCATGGATCTGAGCCTTCTCCTGTTCTGGAGTGGCCCCCGGGGTTCGGTGGAATGACTGCTGGGCGATAATCGGGCCGGTATCCATTCCTTCATCTACCAGATGTATGGTAATGCCGAGTTTGCTGTCCGGGGAAGCAATACTATCCTCCAGTCCATGTGCCCCGGGATGATGCGGCAGCAGACTGGGGTGTATGTTCAGAATGCGTTGTGGATAGGCCTGCAGCAGGACAGGGGTTATCAGGCGCATAAATCCCGCGAATACGATGCAGTCGACACCGAGCCTGTGCAGCAGCGAGACAACCCGTTTTTCTGCCGCGGCTCGATCAAGGACGCCGCCGGCGTCACGGGTATACCTCATGGGAATAACCGGTGTTGCACCCTGGAGCGCACGGGTAATTACCCGTGCGTTTGTCCTGTCACAGACCAGGCAGGTGAGTTCATGCTGATTGTGCGTGGAAAAGGCTGTTTGAATTACCTCGAAGTTCGAACCGTTTCCGGATGCAAAAACTGCACAGCGTGCCATCAGCTATCCTTTCGATATGATTGTGCCGACCTCTACCATGGCAATGCCCAACCTGGATGCCGTTTGCTTGAATGCGGCAGCATCAGCTTTTTGAACAATCAGGGCCATGCCGACACCCAGATTGAATACCTTCCGCATTTCGGTGTCATCTATCGAACCGTGACGCTGAATCTCGGAAAAAATCGGCGGGATGCTCCAGTCAAAGGACGCCTGAACAGTGAACCCTGCAGGCAATACCCGCTCTACATTCGAGACCAGGCCACCGCCGGTAATGTGAGCGGCTGCCTGAAGCATTCCGCTCTTTCGCAGTGCGGCCACTTCCTTGACGTAGATCTTTGTAGGAATTAACAGCTCGCGCCGCAGGTCTGTACGGTCGACCGGAATCGCCTTCCTGGCCAGTGAAAGACCATTTGAGTGAACACCGGTACTGGGTAATCCGAAGACGATATCACCGGCTTGTATAGTCGTGCGGGGAAGAATTTCCGATTTATCGGCTATGCCGACCGCAAAACCGGCTAAATCTATGTCGTCATGCTCATACATGTCCGGCATTTCGGCAGTTTCTCCCCCAACCAGGGTGCAGCCTGCCTGCTCGCAGCCGGCAATAATCCCCTGGATAACGGGCTGAAGGATAGTATCCTGAATACTGCCGCAGGCAATATAATCCAGAAAGCTCAGCGGATCTGCACCGGATGCAGCCAGGTCATTTACGCACATAGCAACCAGGTCTATGCCTACCGTGTCGTACTGTTTGAGCTGTTTGGCTATCAAAAGCTTCGTACCCACTCCGTCGGTAGTCGAGAGCATAACCGGTTCCTTGTACCGGGATACATCAATTGGTATTCCACCTGCAAATCCGCCGATCTCCCTGGAGACGGCCTTCGACCCCTGATTTGCAATGAATCGGGCGAACGAATCACCTTTTTCGATGTTTACTCCAGCGGATGCATAATCCATTTCCGGCTCCTTTATGATCGTATATGTCGGCTACTCCGCGATTTCAGCATCCCGGGGAAGGTTTTTTTCCCTGTCGGGTATGGTAACAGGCAGCTTGTATTTTCCGCTGAAACAGGATGTACAGAATCCCGCGGGATCTTCAACGCT
This sequence comes from uncultured Spirochaeta sp., assembly GCA_964486425.1. Taxonomy (GTDB): domain Bacteria; phylum Spirochaetota; class Spirochaetia; order DSM-27196; family DSM-8902; genus Spirochaeta_B. The sequence continues at coordinate 1,669 of CAZANF010000164.1, forward strand.
CTCCTTCAGCCGATTCAGGCCAAGGAACTGCACGGAATCCGCGCCGATGTACTCAGCTATTTGCTGTGGTGTGCGGTGATTCGATATGAGTTCGTTTCTTGTCGGGATATCAATCCCGAAAAAGCACGGCCAGCGAATTTCCGGAGAGCACAGCCGGAGATGGATCTCCGCCGCACCTGCCTCACGCAGCAGGTTCACCAGAATACGAGCAGTTGTGCCGCGAACCAGAGAGTCATCAACCAGGATGATTCTTTTTCCCTCAATAACCTCGCGAACAGGATGCAGTTTCATGCGAACCGCCAGTTCACGCTCCGAGGTCGTCGGCATAATAAAGGATCTTCCGGCATAGTGATTACGTGTAAGACCGTAATCCAGGGGCACCCCTGATTTCTCGGAGTAGCCCAATGCGGCGCTGTTGCCGCTGTCGGGTACCGGAACAACGATATCTGCCTCTGCGGTATCGTCCAGGGCAAGGGCTGCACCCATCTGTTTGCGCCGCAGGTGTACCGAGTGACCAAAGACCTGACTGTCGGGGCGGGCAAAATAGATGAGTTCGAAAATACAGCGCTGTGATTGCGGTACCGGAGCATATATCTCGGAATGGATACCCTCGGTATTAATCCTGATTAATTCACCGGGCTGTACCTCCCGCCGGTCGGTTACCTTCAGTATATCCAGGGCACAGGTTTCGCTGGCAATAACGGTAAGGTCGTCCTTTGTGCCGATATAGAGCGGGCGAAAACCGTATGGGTCCCTGACTGCATACAATGAGTCGTCGTGCGTCATTACCATACTGAAAGCACCTTGCATCTGCGAGAGGGCATCGATGAGCGCAAGATGAAAATTAGGCTGTACAGAGCGTGAGATCAAATGGACAAACAATTCACTGTCGGATGTAGTCTGGAAAATGGAACCACCTTGAAACAGGTTCTGTTTGATTGCAGAGGAATTCGACAGGTTGCCGTTATGCGCCAGGGATATCTCGCCCTTGTTGCTCTCGACATGAATCGGCTGTACGTTTTCAATTTTGTTGCCGCCGAGGGTCGAGTAGCGAACATGACCTATGCCGAGATGGGATAATCGTTCCTTGTCCAGGTAACGGGACAGTACTTGACTGACCATCCCGATATCCTTGTACACGACAGTTGCCCCGTCTTTACGGTATGCAATTCCAGCGCTCTCCTGTCCGCGATGCTGCAGACTGAAGAGCGGGAAGAATAATTTCTCTGGAATATTTACCGGCGCCTGAGAGTACAGTCCCACTACGCCGCAGTAATGTTTTGGGCTTTCGCTTGTACAATCCACGTGATGTGTATACCACTACGCTGGTAAAGGGTCAACTGTTTATGCGATTCATACCTGCGTGTGCAGCTCCGGTTTCATGGTGACTATATTTCAATGTTGAAAAGCCGGCACGCATTCCTGAACAGTATATCGGCCAGTTCTTCTTCCGGCATCCCGCGGAGTTCTGCTATAAACTGAATCGTATCCCCCATGTAACTGGGCTTGTTCCGTTTGCCGCGATGCTGGGCCGGTACCATAAAGGGGCTTTCCGATTCAACAACCATCCGATCCAGCGGCATGTTCTGCGCGGTTTCATGCAGGGTTCTGGCGTTGCGATAGGTTACGTTGCCGGCGAAGGAGATATACAGGTCCAGCTCCAGGGCTTTTTGAGCAAACGCCCAGTCCTCGGAATAGCAATGCAAAACCCCGCCTTTGGACGGCAGCTTTTCACGGAGTATCTCCAGGGTGTCGTTGCCGGCTTCCCGGTTATGAATGATAACCGGCAGGCGCAGTCGATCGGCGATCTCCAGTTGACGAATAAACAGCTCGATCTGTGAATTCTTGTCACCAAACTTGCGGAAATAATCCAGTCCGGTTTCCCCGATTGCGACTACCTTGGGCAGCGCAGCTCCCTGATCAATCTGTTCCTCCCAGTCGCGGCCGGGATTGGTGACCTCGGAAGGAGATACACCTACTGCAAAGTATACGTTGGAGGCGGTTTTCAAATTTTCGTAGACAATAAAAAAATCTCTAAGGTTATTGCAGATACTTAGAATTCCGTCGATATTATCTTGTCTTGCTTCCTGCACAATAATAAGCTGTTCAATTGGGTCGTCGTGAATCAACCCGATGTGCGCGTGAGTATCAAACATTCTCATAGTTTAATCCATTTGTGTGTGTAATAAGGCGATAGCCGTACGGCTTAAAGAAAAAGATACCACTCGCAGATCGTTCCGTCAACTCCATGTGAATGCACAGGCCCGTCGGCCTTTACCGAGGTTTGACACAACCTGTGGTGCGTGGTATTTTTTGTGCGGACGTGTACCTATGGGAGCAGTGGTGTGAAGCAGGATTCTAATGATAAAAAGCCGGAAAAGAAAAGCCTGCTGAAGTTCCTTCGTGCGGTATTTGCCTCCTCAAGCCGAACCTTTACGGTGATGATAGTCCCACATTCGCATAAAGATGCCTTTCATCTTCGGGTTAATGCTTTTGCTGTATTACTCGGCTTTCTGCTGATTGGAGGTATAGTTGCCGGTTTCCTCATACTGGCAACCGAGTATACTACCAGTGACCGGTTACAGGTACAGCAGAGAGAGGCTGAGCAGGCCAGACAGCAGGAGCTGGAGCTGGTTATCGATGAGATACATCAACTTCAACAGACAGCTCAACGGTTTGATTCTTCGATGGGGCAGGCCGTTCAGAGATTCGGGGTAAATGAGTCCGAAGGTGATGACCTGGGGCCGGCCGATGGAGATCTCGGTGACCTGTTTGGTTTGCAGGAGGTGCAGGATGACGATTTTCGCAGTCTGTATGACATCCAGCATGTCCGCGGGATTGTAGAGGGAGCGGTTGAACCTATTCAGCGAATCTATGATGCGGTAAGTGGACAGCAGGAGCTGCTCGAGGATATTCCGCATCTATGGCCGGTACAGGGGGGGCAAGGAACTGTTGTCGCTACATTCGGTCCTGGATTCCATCCGGTGTTCGACACCTGGTATGTGAACCGTGGAATGCATATCGCAACTGCAAGCTACGGGGATCAGATTGTGGCAGCTGCAAACGGTGCGGTAGCCTCTATCGAATTTGAGCCCGCTGATCGAGGCTGGTATGTGCGTATTGAACATCGCTATGGTTTTTCGACATTGTATGCCCATTTAAACAGTATTTCGGTATCTGAAGGAGAGAGGGTTTCACAGGGGCAGATAATCGGTGAAATCGGGGATTCAGGATATGTGAACTCACCCAGGCTGGGTTTTGAAATTATGCTTGGCTCGGATGTCCTTGATCCCGAGACATTTATTCAATCGGCAGATTCGAGCAGTCGGTGGACAGGAAGCCGCCGATCTGGTACATAGGAAGTATAATGGCACATGAAACGGATGAAATAGTAATCAATTCGCTGGTTGGAACAGGATCCTTTTTTCGCGGTGACATTAGTACGCGTGGTCTGCTGCGTATCGACGGAGATTTTGCCGGAACCATCAAGACAACCGGTAAGGTACTGATTGGAACGAATGGTCGAGCGGAGTGTGAGGTCAAGGCCTCTACCATTGTAGTTGGCGGGGCGGTCCGTGGAATTATTGAGGCTACGCAAAAAGTGATACTGCTTTCCAGCGCAGTGGTAATCGGCGATATATATGCTCCACGGCTGGTAGCCGAGGAGGGCGTTCTCATAGACGGTTTGTTGCAGATTAGCGGTATCCCAATGGAAATGCGTATCTCGGAAGAGACATATAAAAAGAAGAAGGGCCTTTTTTCATGGCTGCGCGGCAGCAGCACTTCTCAAAGCGAGGATGAGTCGATAGAGGAATTAAAATCCCAGGTCGCTCAACGGTAACCATGGAACGAATCGAGATACAGCCGGGTGCATATTTTCCCCTGTCCCATCATACTGCCAAGGGCAAGACCGAGGACAAGAAACGTGCCCAGAAAAAATCCGGTGTATTCAGAAGTCTGTTTGAGGCCGATACGGCCGGTGAAACCGCTTCGGCGAGCAGATTGCCGAACAGTCCTATTCAGCAGCAGGAAGCAGAGGAGCTTTTTCAATCCATTCAATCGGCAGGGGAGCAGCTCAAGCGATTCCCGGGCAAAGAGAATACGGCGATCTATACTGCTTTGGTAAAAGAGCTGGTGGCCAAGGTTGTTCGCGACGGTATTGTCGTAGAGGATCATTCCTCAGGTTCCCATATTCTCAAGCGAAAGAATTTTTCGCTGGTGCGTATAGTTGATGAAAAACTCGCTCAGCTTGCAGACGGTCTGGCGGTTACCCAGCGCGAGCAGATCGAAATGCTCGCCAGGGTAGATGAGATTCAAGGGCTGTTAGTCGATTTGCTTCACTAGATACGGTGAGATATGATATGGAGAAGAAGCTATGAGTTCAGAGCATGCGAATGAATATGCAGTCAAGCTCCTGCATTCTCATGAAAGCGGGATTGTGAGCGTTCCGTCCGAACAGGTGTATGTTCCAGGTGATCACTGCATTGTGGGGACCTCATTTGGGCGGGATATAGGCAGAATAATCGGGGTTCCGAAAAATCAGGATGATCTGGATCAAATGCCGGAATGGACCTACCATCGGCCCGCAGAACCCGAGGATTTTGCAAAGCGCGAAAGCAATATTCCCCGTGAAAAGGAGGCGATGCGAATCTGCCGTGAACTCATTGACAGTCACGGGCTCGCAATGAATCTGGTCGCTGCCCACTATGTTTTACTGGATCCCAGACTGCTCTTTTATTTTACTGCTGAAAACCGGGTTGATTTTCGCGCTCTCATAACAGATTTAATTCCGCATTTTAAAACCAGGATTGAACTTCGCCAGGTCGGCGTGCGTGATGAATCTAGATTTATCGGTGGTTTGGGAATCTGCGGTCGGCCATTCTGCTGCAACTCGGTGAACGACCGAATGAAACCAGTTTCTATAAAAATGGCCAAAACCCAGAACATTCCTGTCTCATCGTCCAAAATCTCGGGCGCATGCGGGAGACTCCTGTGCTGCCTCAATTTTGAGTATGAAGCCTACGCCGAGGAAAGCAAGCGCTTCCCCAATCCCGGCGCGAGG
>CAZANF010000165.1:0-6699 GCA_964486425.1 uncultured Spirochaeta sp.
GATCCACGTATGAGTATCGGTGAAATTATTAACGAGCCCCTGCAGGTATTCAAACTGTATCCAAAGCAGCAGCAAGCGGACAAGGTTCGCGAGCTCATGGAACTTGTCGGACTCAGCCCGAAGCTCATCAACTCATTTCCGCATGAACTGGATGGTGGTCGCCGCCAGCGAGTCGGAGTTGCCCACGCCCTGGCTCTGAACCCGAAGTTCATCGTCTGTGACGAACCGGTCAGCGCACTGGATGTATCCATTCAAGCACAGATTCTCAATCTGCTGCAGGATCTGCAAAAAAAGCTTGGGCTTACCTACATGTTTATCTCACATGATTTAAGCGTAGTTAAGCACATCAGTGATCGAATTGCGGTGATGTACCTCGGCAAGATTGTGGAAATCACCACCAGCCGCAACATCTTCCGGAATCCGCAGCATCCATACACCCAGGCGTTGCTGTCGGCTATCCCGATTCCCAAATACGGTCAAAAGCGTGAGCGTATCCTGCTGGAAGGAGATGTGCCAAGCCCGGTTAATCCCCCCACCGGGTGTATATTCTCGGCCCGCTGCCCCTTTGTAATGGATAAATGCAGAATCGCTCCTCCCCCGTTTGTAGAATCGGCGGAAGATCACAAGGTAGCCTGTTACCTGGTCAGCGATAAAATGCATATTAACGAGGTGGAATAGTCGCAGTCATCCGTCGTGGATCTTCCTTCCGGCCTCTATATCTCAATCTCGCGGAAACGTATTCCGGTACACTCCGCGAGGTTCTTTCCTAACCCCTGCAGCTGCGAGTATCGCCGCCTTGATTCTGTCTGGATTGTAATCGAGTGTCCGTCTGAGAAGTAGATCGCCAGGCGGATCATTCGGCGGCTCAAGATATCCGCCAACCTGGTATTCCCGCTTCTGCGTGCCAGTTCTTGCGGGGTCTCATCCGGTGATCTTTTACCCGTTGAGGGTTCGGAGACGGAGAGCAGCCGGATATCCACGATTTCAGAGAATGCCCGGCGCTGTGTTTTACGAATGCCGGCTATTCCGACCCGGAAGACCACCTGATCGCTGTCCGGGTTGAATGTCCAGGTCTCGTTATACATGGCTGCGGCTGCGAATGCAGCGACCAGAAGGACCCCTGCAATCGAGATCTGCTCATATAACGCTGCAGCAAAAAAAAGCGCGGCAGCCCCGGCGAACACTCGCCAGGTATGCCGCACTCGAATACGACAGCCGCGTTCAAATGCCGGCTCACATTTTAAACTGAACATCACTCTTCAATGGCATCATCCGGATTCCAGACGCCTGCACGTTCCTCCCCTTCACGTCGGGGTATTTCAAACATCATACCGGGCTGTATTAGGTCCGGATTCTCAGGATCCTGCAAAAGATCCTTGTTACGTTCGTACAGTCGCGGCCACAGCCACGGATCTCCATAGACAAAGTCGTATTCAGCTATACGCCAGAAGCTGTCACGGCGCTCGGGGATAAGACGTACAATATAATACTGTGGATTCTCGGCAGCAGGTTCAAACGCCTCCGGGCGTTCGGCAACGAAACGTCGCGGCTGAAAGCCCTCTAACAGATCCAGAACCTCCTGAAAGCTGTCGATACTGTCCTGATATTCCTCATCCTCCAATTGCTGTGCGCCCTGCTCGAAGACCTCTACAGCTTCGTCATAGGTCTCTTCATCCTGGTTTGGCACCCCAATCCGTCGTGCATAGTACAAGCGACTGTCAGCCCGGTTTCTCAATGTGTCGGCCCGGTAGCCTAACGCCAGCTGCTGTGCAGTTTCCCGGCCTCTCTCGGCATACTCTGCCGCCTGTTCGGCATATTCAATAGCTTCTTCATAGGCGCCTTCTTCAATCGCCTGTTCCGCCTGGCGCTCGTACTCTCTAGCCTGACGCATCTCGGCATTATCAAGCAGGTTTTGAGCAAACAGCGTGCTTGATGCAACCACGGTCAAGAGAGTGAGCATGGTGATTGTAACAATTTTACGTACCATCATTCCTCATCCTCCTCAATCTCGTCGGCGAGCCGGCGCTCAGCATCAGCAAGCTCTTCCTGGTCTTCTGTTTCTTCCTCAAGATCCTGCTGCTGTTCCCGGATATTCTGTTCGGTTTCTTCGAGACGGGCACGGCTCTGTTCAAGCGCCTCTCTCGCTGCATCGCGTCGCTCGCGTGCTGTATCCCGTGCTTCCGCAAAGCTGCGGCGGGAATCCGTCAACTCGTCATTAGCGAGATCATAATCCTCAGCATCTGTATGCGATTCTGCAGCCTCAAAGGCCTCAACACCGGCTTCATATGCTTCTGATGCAGCTCGCTCCGCATGCACCTCATCTGCATCTTCACGAATTGATTCGATTTCATCGCGAAGCTCGGAGTTCTGCTCCTGAAATGCAGAGCGAAGCACCGCACGATAACCGGATATTGCCTCCCGATACAAATCCCGTGCCTCATCGTTATCTACATCCAGCTGTTCTTCTGCGGATGTAAATGCCTCATCAGCGGACTCCATATTTTCGGAATCCTCTTCTGCAACGCCCCGTTCATCAATTCGGGTGCGAAGTTCCAAAGCCGTCTCCCGGTCTGCATCCGGCCTGTCCGCTTCTGCCTCAGGTTCGGGCTCGACCTCCTGGGCTACCTCCGGTGCATCGGTAATCGGCTCCTCTTCTTCCGGGGGTGTAGCACAGCCTGCAAAAACCAATGCAATCAGTGCAATACCTATAATACTGATTCTCCAGATCTTCATGGAAAACCCTCCTTCTCCATCAAATATAATGATACTTCACCGAGATGTTCCAGTCTTATCCCAAAATCACTTGAATTCCAGGGTAAATGTATCTACTACATTGCTCAAATCTGCCACGCGCTCCTTGCTTTGACCGGATTGCTTGCTGATTTCCAGTACTGACTGAAGAATTTCACGGGCCCCGCTGTCGATTTCAGTAATACCGTTCACCACCTCGGCCGAGATATCGGATGTGCTGTTCATGGAAACCAGTACCGACTGGCTTCGATCCTTCATTTCCTGTGCCGAGTTACGGATCTTTTCGGTAATCTCGGTAACCGAACCGGTAGCGTGCAGAATTTGACTGCTTCCTGCCGCCAGCTCTTCCATGCTGTGTGAAATCTCCACCATGGCAGCTGCGAAGGAAGTCACATCTCCAATAATTCCCTCGATGGCATTTCGCCCTTCATGGCTGGCCTGCAGGGCTACTGCTATTGTCTCGGTAATCGATTCCAGGGCGGTTGCAATTTGAGTCGAGTTCTCGGATGTTGACTCTGCAAGCTTGCGGATCTCCTCGGCAACAACCGCAAAACCCTTTCCGGCCTCACCTGCATGAGCACTTTCAATAGCAGCGTTCATGGACAGGATATTGGTCTGGGACGAGATATCGTTAATTACCGAGATTACCTCCTGAACATTTACAATCTCCTTGGAGATGCGGGCAATAGCATCGTTGGAGGTTTCAATCTTCTCGCCTCCGTCGCGAACAAGGGCTTGCAGCTGCTCGGCGCGGTTGCGCCGGTCCAGGGACAATTCATTTACACTTTGAATGGAAGCCGTCATTTCCTCGATAGAGGCCGATGACTGCGTAACCGCGGCCGATTGCTCGCCGATGTTCTCATTCAGACCATCAATTTGCGTCACAATTTCATTTACCGCTGCAGTACTGTTGGATACATGCGCTCCAAGAATCTCAAATTGCCCGCGGATCGAGCTGATATTTTCCGAGATTTCATTCAATGCAGAGGCAGATTCCTCAGATCCCGACGACACAACCTCATTAAGTTCGTTCACGTTTAGAATCGCACCGCGAACCGTTGTTACAAACTCGGTCAAGGAGTCGACTATCTCGTTTACATGACGGCTTAACAGACCAAACTCGTCTGTACCGGCTACATGTACCGTTTCGCGAAGGTCACGATCAGCCACCAGCTGCATGACACGTTCAACAACTTTCACCCTGCTTGAAATATTCCTGCCGAGGAGCAGCATACTTACAATACTGATCAGGACTACCAACACAGCAATTCCAACAGAAAATATTAGGTTGATACGCGTCTGCCTCGCCGATTGAAATGCAATAGCCTGCGCTACCTCGGACAGATTGCCCGCGATAAGGTCGGTACCGGAAGTGGTGGCTGTCTGAATCGTATTGTTGAATTTTGAAAGGTCAAATTGAATTATGGTATACCGTGATCGATTGTCCCGTTGCCGTTCCATGAGAATGGTGAGCTGCATCTGCATGCGCAGGCTGCCCTGAGCCCGCAGACCGACTTCCTCCGCCTGCGCCAGTACATCACGTGCGGTCAGTTCAATCTCCTCGAACGAGGTTTGCAACAGGCCCCACACCCGGGAGGCACTGTTTACCAGTTCCTGGGTTTCCTGAGGCATTGCATCGAGCATCGGGTGCTCAACCAGAACGGTGATATCTTCCTGGAAAGCATCATAGGCTTCTTGCCATGGTTCCAGATGAGTTTCAAAACTGTATGTCGCTACCTGCATTTCCTTGGAGATATCGTTCAGGCGGTACATTGAGGATATAACCTGCCTGGCGGAAAGATGCAGATCATCCATTCGCTGTGAGATCAGATGTGTATAGAATAATAGCCCAATTGATATAATCAAACCTGCGATAATTGCAGATAGTACCAATCCCATCTTTTTAGTTACGGTCATATCTTGATTGTACAGGCAAATTGAACTCCCGCCAATCATATTCAGATCTATATTATAGTTTTTTGCATATAGTATTCATAATTCCCTTCATATATGTTCATCCGGGCATGGTCTATTTCAAAAACTCTGGTAACCAGGTGCTTCAGAAAGTATCGATCATGGCTCACGATAAGCACCGTACCTTCAAACTCCTGCAAGGCCTCCAGGAGCACCTCGCGGCTGACAATATCCAGATGATTGGTGGGCTCATCAAGCACCAGAAAATTCACCGGCTGCGCTAGCATACAGGCCAGCATTACCCGGCTTTTTTCCCCACCGGAGAGGATTGAGATGCGCTTCCCGGTGTCGTCTCCAGAAAACTGAAACGCTCCGAGAATGCTCTTGATTGTACCGACGGATGCATTCGGCAGCCTGACCTGCACTTCATCAAAAATGGTGTTGTCCGGATTCAGTACATCACCGGAATACTGGCTGAAGTAGCCGATCTGCACTGCCGCCCCTATACTGCAGCTCCCCGCAGTTGCCTCGGTCTGTCCGGTTATAAGCCGCAGCAAGGTGGATTTTCCGGCCCCGTTCACCCCGGTCAGCGCAATCTTGTCGCCTCGCTGAATTACCCCAGAGATCCCGCAGAAAACCGGACGGGGACTGTCCCCAGTCCGGTTCCTTTCTTCCGGACGGGGACTGTCCCCAGTCCGGCTGCTTTCCCCCGGCTGCTGCGGCTGCTGCCACGTCTTGCCCAGGTTCTCCATGGTCACCACGATATCACCGCTGCGCTTGACCGGCCCGAAAACCACCTTCATCACCTTGAGATCCGGCGGAATGACAATCCGTTCAATCTTTTCAATGGTCTTAATTCGTGACTGCACCTGGGCGGCATGCGATGCACGGGCAGCGAACCTGGCAATAAACTCTTCCTCCTTCGCCAGCATAGCCTGCTGTTTGCGCTGTGCGGCAATGAGCTGCTCACGGCGCACCTCGCGTTCACGCAAATAGAACTCATAATCTCCGCTGTATGTGGTAATACTCCCGGCAGCAACCTCCACGGTCCGGTTGCAGATACGGGTCATAAAGTCACGGTCATGGCTGGTCATGACAATCGCACCCTTGAAACTGGTGAGCCATTCCTCCAGCCAGATAATGGACTCGACATCCAGGTGATTTGTCGGTTCATCTATCAGCAGGATATCCGGATCAAGCAGCAGGATTTTTGCCAGGGATATCCGCATCTTCCAGCCGCCGGAGAACTTCTCAACCGGCTCCTGCCACCGCTCGCGATAAATGCCAAGCCCGGTCAGAATGGATTCAGCTGAATTCTCCAGTTCATACCCCCCGCGATGGGCAAACTCCATCTGAATATCCCCGTATCTATCCATTTCCGCATCCGAAAGCTGCAGCCCTTCGGCCATCCGGTCTTCCAGAGAAGACAGTTCGGCACCCATCTCGGCCAGTCGGCCTGCCCCCGAAAGAACCTCGTCCATTACCGGGCGGCCGCTCATTTCACCGGCCTGCTGAGAGAAATAGCCGATCACGTTTCCCGCCTCCAGCAGTACTTCGCCCTCATCCGGCTGCTCTTCACCGGTTATTAGCCGGAAAAGAGTGCTCTTGCCGGCTCCATTGGGTCCGACCAAACCGATCTTGTCCCCGGGCCGGACAAGAAAGCTGCCGTTGGATATGAGTACCCTGTCGCCATAAGTCATTCGAATTTTTGAAAGATGTATCATAATATGCCGGGTATTCTCGAGAGAACCGGGCATCCTGTCAATTAATGAAGGAGAATACAGCGACGCTTTCTTATACTGTGCAGATCTGCTACAATTACTGATTATTCAACAGGACGGATTCATATGAAACACCGAACAACCCAGATCACCTTAATCGCTGCCCACTTCCTCTTTGCGCTGCTGGTTACCTCCATGCAGCCCCTGCTGCCGGTATTCCAGGAGGAGTTCGGACTTGGACTGTTTCAAAGCAGCATTCTGCCGATTGCTGTAACTGTTTCCGTAATGATTGCCAACTTGTTTGTCGGGTTCC
>CAZANF010000166.1:0-6662 GCA_964486425.1 uncultured Spirochaeta sp.
TCCACAAGACCTTGCCGTGCTCTGTTTTATACGGGAACAGAACAGCCTTCTGCTTATACACAAAAAGCGCGGGTTGGGAGCCGGCAAGATTAATGCTCCCGGCGGAAAATGCGAAGCAGGAGAACAGCCGATAGACACCGCAATCCGCGAAACCCGGGAAGAGGTTTGTGTAACACCGGTCTCATTGACGGAACATGGTACGCTTCGCTTTGCTTTTAGCAACGGGTATCAGCTGGAAGGCAGAATTTTTATCGCTGATGGTTTTCATGGGATCCCGCAGGAAACCGATGAAGCAGCCCCCTTCTGGTGCAGGATTTAGGATATCCCGTATAAGGATATGTGGGAAGATGACATACTTTGGCTGCCATATGTACTGACAGGCGGATATATCGAGGCAAACTTTACCTTTGATGGCGACCGTATGACCTCACACACAATCCGGGAGTGCGGATTGCCCGGGGAGTCATTCCTGGATACACCGGCAATTGACCGTACATATCATTCCCCGGAAATATGTCACCGGAATCTTGTAAAGCTTCAGCAGGCATATTCAGAATATCGCAATGCGCAGCTGCCATCGCCTGCTTCGAATCTCCAGATACAGCTGTATTCCTCCGCATTGAATTACCTGTTGACTGTATCCGAAAATCTGGGACTGGTAGAGTTAAGTCATGTATCCCGCAGATTACTGCAGCATTTCCATGAACATTCAACGATTCCCCGCTATACGCTCCCGCAGGAGATATCTGCATCCCTTGACTTTTATTATCTCCGTGCGATTTCTATGATCAAGGAACAGACTTTTCAATCTATGGTGTTATAATTACTGAACTATGAAGACAACGGAAATTGAAGACCTTTATCGCACATACGGTCCGATGGTTATCCGGCGCTGCCGCAAGATGCTTCGCAATGAAGAAGCGGCATTCGATGCAGCACAAGATGTGTTCATCCAGGTGCTGAGGAAAAGGCAGCACTTGAACACCAAGGGTCCATCAAGTTTGCTGTATACCATCGCTACCAATGTCTGTCTCAACATCATGCGGTCCCAGCGGAGGCGCGGCGGGATGCATAGTGAGGTCACCGAAGAACTCGCATACGACTGGGATCCATCAGAGGACGTAGTTCTGACAAATCATTTTCTGGATACATTGTTTTCAACAGAAGATACGAAAACCCGCTTGATCGCGGTGTATCACTATGCAGACGGATTCACCCTGGAGGAAACAGCTGCAATGGTGGATATGTCTGTATCCGGGATACGCAAACGATTACGCAAGCTGCGCAGTAAGGGCTTAGCCTTACGGGAGGAATGATGAAAAAATCTGAACATGCCTCGCATAAAATACCGGATCTGCTAAAAGAGCAGCAGATCCTCCACGAGGTGGATACCCAGATCTGGAAAACCCGTGATATCACCGAGATAGACCTGGAAGAACGAAATGCAATTCTATCCGATAATGAACGTATACTGAAACAGGTTCCTCCGGAGGAATTTACAAAACGAGTCATCGAAAAGTCGGGAGACGGAAATGATTCATCCCGCAAGGGTGCCCGACTGTTTACTTTCAGGAGATTTCCGGTTCTGGTAACCGCGGCCGCATGTACTGCTATTGCCGGGCTGCTTCTGTTCGGACCATTACAGCAGTCCCCGCCGGTTCAAACCGCTCAGGATACCATTCGGCTGAAGGGTGCTGAACTCAGATTACAGATATTCCGTCAGACAGCCGATGAGGAATCCGAGGCATTGTCACCGGGCAGCACGGTACACCCGGGTGATCAGCTGCAGATTGCCTACAGGTCCATGGGTCCGCAGTACGGGCTTATCGCCTCGGTAGACGGAAGCGGCCATGTTTCGCTGCATTACCCGGCCAGCATTTTTGACGACCCGCAGCTTGAGATCGGCTCGCAGCAGTTTCTGCCATATGCTTTCCGGCTGGATAGTGCCCCTTCGCACGAGCAGTTTCTGATGATTGTGAGCGATGAACCATTTTCCGTACAGGAAACCCTGCGCTGGATCCAGGAGAACCTGAACGACGACAATACTTTACCGGAAGAAACTGATCCTCCGTTCGCCGACGGCATACTGCGGTTTATGACACAAAAGGAACGACCATGAAATTGACACGAACCTATCTGCTGGCATCGATATGGCTTCTTCTATCCGCCGGCATACTGCTGGCCGACACAGGTCCGGTCCGAAGAATCGGTATGTTTGTCGGAGCGAATAACGGGGGAAGATCCCGCGTAACGCTGCGCTGGGCGGCTTCCGATGCACAGAAAATGGCTCAGGTGATGAACGAAATCGGCAGTATCTCTATGGCCGATACCTATTATCTTGCCGAACCTTCGCTTGATCAGGTAATAGACTCTCTGGAAGGAATAACTCGCCGCATTCAGTCATCTGCAGCCTCCTCACGACGTGTGGAGTTCATTTTTTATTACAGCGGCCATTCAGATGATCTCGGGCTACTGATCGGAGAAGATCGTCTGCTGTACACCAGCCTCAGGCAGCTTATCCAGGATGCCGGTGCTGATGTGACCGTAGCTATTCTGGATGGATGTGAGTCGGGGGCATTTACCCGGCGTAAGGGTGGCGAAAGAATCCAGCCGTTTCTGACGGATGAATCATCGGATATGAAGGGATTTGCCTTCCTCACCTCCAGCTCGGACAGTGAGGCCAGTCAGGAATCGGACCGTATTCAAGCATCATTCTTTACCCATTTTGTGGTGTCCGGTTTACGCGGTGCTGCAGACACTACGCAAAGCGGCAGGGTAACCCTGAATGAACTCTATCACTATGCCTTCCGCGAGACCCTGGCTATGACTTCCAGCACAACCGCCGGTCCGCAGCATCCAAGTTATGATATACAGCTGAGCGGTACAGGTGATGTTGTGCTAACGGATATTTCCCGACCGGAGAGTGCTCTCCATTTTGCATCAGAGGTTTCCGGGCGGGTGCTAATTCGCGCTGAATCCGGAAATATTCTTTCCGAATTCCAAAAATCCCAGGGCTCGGAACGGGTAATTGTTGTTCCGCCGGGAACATATGAAATAACCCTGTCAGGGGCAGACAGCGCCCGACAAGGGACATTCTCGGTTACCCGCAACAGTTCCAGAAACATTGCTATTGCCGATCTGCAGCTGCTTAGATCACAGGGAATTACCCGCGCACGCGGGCAGGAAGAACCCGATCGCGACGGATTCAGATCCGGCATTGGATTATTTCCACCGTTAATGTGGAGCTTCAGCCTGGGAGAAATGCATCCGCGGGATTACAACATTTCTGTTTCAGCACTCAGTAATCGCATACAAAATCTGAATGGTGTGGCTGTCGGCGGTATCTATCAGCATATTTCCGGCAATTCTGTCGGACTGCAGATTGGAGGAATTGCATCGGTTGTGGCAGGCGACAATCTCGGTATCTCAATCGGGGGGATATACCAGGAAATTGCCGGCAACAGCTACGGGATCAGTCTGAGTGGACTGTATGGAAAAATCTCCGGAAACACGGCTGGAATTCAGGCATCGGGTCTGGTAAGCCATTCACAGAAGGTTATCGGGCTGCAGACGGCGCCATTTACTCGAAGCGATTCAGTAACAGGGGCCCAGGTCGGCCTGCTGAACCAGGCGGGAACTGTGTACGGTACCCAAATCGGTTTGGTGAATATTGCCGATGATGTATATGGGCTTCCAATCGGCATTATCAACTATATACGTAACGGAATTAACGATGTTAGCGTGTGGTTCGAGGATGATGAATTGATGAAATTCGGATTCAGAAACGGTACTCGAAACATATACTCGCTCTTTTTTATGGGATTCGATAAGGAAGAATCCTGGAAAGATCTCAATCACCTTATTGCAGGCACGGGAGTCGGAGTCAGAATCTACCTTCCCGGCCCTTTCGTGGCTGATATCGATGTAAGCATGGCAAGAGCCGCCCGTGGGGCCACAGCAAATGATCGGATCTCAAGCATGGTATCCCCGGGAGAGGCTTTTGTCTTCCCTGTTGCACGAATACAGGGCGGGCTTCAGCTGGGAAGAATCGGACTGTTTGCAGGGGCTGCCTTATACGGGGACTTTGAAGGTTCGGAAAGATCATCGGGACCATCACGCTATCATCAGCACGAGGACCCATCCTATCTGACCACTCCTTGGGGAACAATGGCCATCCATCCCCGGTTTTATACCGGATTCAATTTTTAAGTTTACAGCTCTGCACCTTGAATGCAATTCACACTTGAGCTACAGTAGTGATATTATTATGAAGCATTCCAGACTTATGAAAGAACGCATCCGCAGAGTCACCCTGCTGTTCAAGGAACTCGGATATAAAATAGAGACAGAAGAATATGATTCCGATGCCTATACAGCCGGATTTCACAGCACCGCACAACCCGGTGGATTTATTTATATCGACCGCGAATGCCGATTCATGGAGATAGCCTTTACCTACCTGTTTTCGGTAAGGCTGGCACGGTTTCTCCGAGCCCAGATAGGAATTATTCAAGACATCTGTTACGAGTTCGGGTGTTATTATGTGGTACGGAATGAGGAAGAGGATCTGATAATCACAATCCACTCAAAACTTTATTACGCCGGACTGAATTATTTCTCGCTAAAGGAAACACTGCGCGATCTGTCAGCGGCCGTACAGGCCCTGGAAGAACAGATCGGTATTATTTTTGACCCTGATCTTGAGGAGGATGAACATGAAGGTTCGTAATATTCTTGAGGAAGAGGTCTTTCGTATTATTGATGAGATAGCCGAGGAGGATGAAAAATCCTCAGCACCGCACTTTCTCACCAGCGATCAATGCCGAACTGATGCCGCATGTTATGTACTGAACCGGTTATCGCCGCGATATGTCAGTTCCGGCAGGGGACAGGCGTACGCAGATCAGGAAATGATACACAACCCTCAAATACAGGCGGATCTGATGGCGCTGGTTCATGAAGGTCTCCGACGTGTTACCTCAATCCAGCGATCCTATTATACAACCTCCGGCCGTGATTCAATGCCCGAGAATTTGTTCTCCTATCATTTCCCGGTAATTAAAGGCCGTCTGCTGCATGGCCTGACGTTCGAGCCGGCCGGCAACATATCAATTGAACTGCGTATCAACGGAAAAAAAGCCGCTATGATAGATGCAAACTGGGAAAACCCGTATCCGATCGCCGAACAGACGAACGGCTCATACGCATTCTGGCCGGGGCCGGTATCTGCGGAAGAAGACGACAAAATGAAGGATTTTTCTGTTGAGCTGCGGGTTAACGATACCCGGTTTGAGCCTCTCCAGCACAGCTTTACTCTCCAGATAGCTCCCCGGAATACCAGGAAAGAGGATTTTTTCTTCGGGACGGATTATCGCACACCCGACATGTACCTGATTCCGATCGCATAGCACATCAGCTGTATATCTCGCTGTGAATCTGAAAATCATGTATTCTGCCGGGAATATTCGCTTCGACATAGTCCACAGCCTTCTGTAATACCGATTCACCATGGGATTGTTTATTAGTTACATATGCACAGCCAATCTGGGCAAACTGCAGACTTTGCTGCAGATCTACTTCGGCAACAGACAGCTTGAACTTGTGAGCAAGTCTGGTTTTAAACGACACCAGTACACTACGCTTCTCTTTAATACTCGTCGCACCGGGGATTTCAATTATCATCTGCAGCATTGAAACTACCATCATAGGCTTCCCCCTTTTACTACACCTGCAGCGACAAATTCATACGCTTATGAGTTATACTATCGCAGGTATGCGCGTATTCTCAAGACCTGTTAGACATATCCACCGGATTGCGCTTGTTCTGCCGGCCCTGCTGCTGCTGTCGATAGGCATCAGCAGCCAGGAAATTGAATGGTCGCGACTTCTTGTGCCGGGCATATTAATCCCCGAGGACGAGGAGGCATTCTTTGAGTACGACATTGATGATGTCGAGGTCTCCTTGCTTATGAGCGGTTCCTGGCATGTCACCAGCGGAATCGGGCTGGGGTTCCGTATGCAGCCAGAGGCCTATGGGTCTCCGTTTCTGTTCGGCACAAGACAATCGGGGTTTTCACCCAGTCCGCTCAAGAACCAGGTAGAGACAATAACCTCGGTCTGGATAGAAAACCGGTACTTTGTATCTACGGAAATACATGATAATGCAGAACCGAAAACCCTGATTGCCGGCTACCGCGGCAGTACGGATGAAATATTACAGTCGGCAATAATCGGATATGGTCAATATCCATTTCCCTTTTATCCGGGATTATCACCGGATACCGGAGAGCATTCAGTACCCGGGCTGATGCTGCACTTTACCGCCCCCGAGTGGGAGAATCACATCCGGCTGACCCTGCATGAAGGTGGATGGAGTGAGCGGTATTTTACCGGCCATGGCGAGATCTACCCTGAATTCCTGCCGCTTTCCCAGCCACTGGATCCGGTTGAGTTTTTGCTTCCCGATGAGGATATTGATACCTCAAGCTTGATTGTATGGGTCGAAGATCCCGATGGGCCGATCACTGCAGAATCCTCTTCCGGCCCCACGGATCCGAACAACCATCAACTCAAGGTACGCCGGGCTGTAGCAGGTGAGGACTATCACTGGGATCCCGCGCGGGGGGTGCTGGAAAGCCGGGTACCAGGCGCGATACTGGTGT
>CAZANF010000167.1:0-6614 GCA_964486425.1 uncultured Spirochaeta sp.
GGTCATGTTGATTTTACCGCAGAGGTAGAGCGAAGTCTTCGCGTCCTGGACGGTGCTGTAGCAATCTTCTGCGCGGTCGGCGGTGTCGAGCCGCAGTCGGAAACTGTTTGGCATCAGGCAGATACCTATCATGTACCGCGTATAGCCTATGTGAATAAAATGGATCGCACGGGTGCCGATTTTTCGGCTGTACTTCTTGAGATGGAGAAGAAGCTGCATGTCCTGCCCGTTCCGATTCAGCTGCCGATAGGGTCCGAGAATGCCTTTGAAGGTGTAATAGATGTTATACAGCAGGAGGAACTGCACTGGGATGCTGCGGGCAGCGGTAAGGAAATACGCCGTGAACCCATCCGCGAGGAGCTGGTGGAGTCTGCACGCCAGGCTTATGAAAAGCTTATGGATGCAGTCACTACTCACTCGGAAGAATTAACCGAGAAGTATCTGGAGGAAGGCAAGCTCACTCAAGAGGATATCAACAATGAATTGCGCCGTCTGACCATTGCCAGAGAGATTGTCCCGGTACTGTGCGGAGCTTCATTGCGCAACATTGGAGTCCAGCCGCTGCTGGATGCAATTTTGAACTACCTGCCGTCACCGGATCAGATGCCGGTAATTCACGGGCACCACAAGAAAAAGGATCAGGAGGTCGAAATCCAGCATGACCCGGATGGTCTCCCGCTGGCCCTGGTTTTCAAGCTGCAATCGGATCGGGAAGCAGGCACTCTCAGCTATATCCGGGTGTATTCAGGCAAGATTGAGAAGGGTAAGGCGTATGCCAATATCGATAAGGGCAAGAAGGAGCGCATTCACCGATTGCTTCGCATGCATGCAAACCGGTCTGAAGCAGTAGATGCCCTGCATGCCGGTGAAATCGGAGTCGCTATCGGCTTAAAGTTCTCCCAGACAGGCGACACGATCGGCAGTGAGGGTTACCCGGTAATTCTTGAACCGATGCACTTTCCGGAACCGGTTATATCAATCGCTATCGAGCCGAAGACCCTGGGCGACCGGGATAAACTGCAGGAAATTCTTGCAACACTGGAGCGTGAAGACCCCACGTTTTTTTACAAGGAAGATGAAGATACCGGACAGATGATTATTTCCGGAATGGGAGAACTGCATCTGGATGTAATGGTTACCAGGATAAAAGAGGATTTCGGGGTTGATGCACGCATCGGGAATCCACAGGTAACCTACCGTGAATCATTGTCCGGAAAGAGCACCCATACCGAGGTATGCGACCGCACCGTAGGCGGGAAAGAAAATTATGCATCGATAACTCTGCAGGTAGAACCCCTGGCCAGAGGCACGGGAAATACCTTTACAAATACAGTTCATAACACTGAAATTCCTAAAGAGATTTATACCGCCATAGAAAACGGGATTACCGGATCCTTTCGCGGGGGTGTGTTGATGGGATATCCGATGATCGATGTAGGCGTGACTGTTACCGGTATAGATTATGACAGGGAACGGGGAACAGGTTTCGCCTTCGAGGCTGCCGCATCAATGGGTCTGGATAATGCGATTCGTGCTGCCGGCGCTATTCTTCTCGAGCCGGTTATGAAACTGGACGTTATGGTTCCATCAGAGTTTATGGGAGATGTTATCAGCGGACTGACCATGCGAGGCGGGATTATCAGCAGCGTAGATGCCAGAGGTGCAATCGAGCATATCAAGGCCTCCGCCCCGATGCGGAAATTGTTTGGTTATAGTACAGGCCTGCGCAGCACCACTCAGGGCCGGGGCATTTTCGCAATGGAATTCAGTCATTTTGAACAAAAAACCGAGAATTGATACACAGGTGTAAGACAGCATTCAGTATTTCCTTGACAGCCCTAAATGTCCGCACCTAAGATAGTGAATACCACCCCACGTTATGAGGAGAAAAAGGTATGAGCTATACGACCGATATGATTCGCAACATTGCTGTTGTAGGTCACGGGGGCACAGGAAAAACATCCTTTGTGGAACAACTCCTGTATATTGACGGCCTGATTGAGGCTCCTGCTACAGTAGAGTCAGGAAAAACAGTCAGTGATTACACCGAAGAAGAGATTCAGCACGGTGTATCTATCCACACCTCAATCGCCCATATATTCTGGCAGGATTACAAGGTTAATCTGCTGGATACTCCCGGTTCGGCGGACTTTGTTGGGGAGGTTGTAGCTTCATTTCGCGCGGCTGAGTCTGCCCTGATAACGGTTGGTGCCAAATCCGGTGTAGAGATTGAAACCATAAAACTATGGCGCAGACTGAATCATCGGCGTATGCCGCGAATGGTCTTTATTAATAAAATGGACAAGGACGGCGCAGATTTCCGCGGCACCTTGAATGAACTGCGTGAGCGCTTCGATACCACATTTATTCCGGTAACTATCCCGATGGGAACCGACGGTTCTTACGAAGGCGTGATTAATCTGATCAATATGAAGGCCTACAGAATACCTGCCGACGGAAAATCCGAAAAGGCGGAAGAGATTCCGGCAGAGTATGCAGATATCGTGGCGGAATTTCACCGGGATCTGGTCGAATATGCTGCCGAGGGAGATGACGATCTCCTGCAGAAATATCTCGAAACGGAAGATCTCACTGTAGAAGAGGTAAAACTGGGACTCACAGAGGGATTGCGGACCAACCGCCTTGTACCGGTACTGTGCGGCTCTGCGATCCTCGGCTCAGGATTCGAGCCGTTTCTTGATTTTCTTTCCATTGCAGCACCGTCACCTACCGGCATAGATGAACGGGCGTTGGATGAGAATGAGCAGGAATACAGTATCAAGATTACCGCTGATGCACCGGTGAGCTGTCTGAATTTCAAGACAATTATAGATCAATTCTCGGGTAAGCTTTCATATGTGAAAGTAGTAACCGGGTCGCTTAAACCGGATACCGAGTTATTCAACTACCGCGAGAACAAAAAGGAAAAGGTATCCAAAATTTTCATCGCCCAGGGCAAAAACCTTGAGGAGGTCGACGAACTGAGTGCAGGGGATATCGGGGTATTAGCCAAGATTGATTCGGCACAAACGAATGACGCCCTGTGCGATCCCGGTAATACCATTCATTTTGTACCCCTGCAGCTTCCTCAGCCTACCTACTCCGCTGCCCTGTCGGCCGAAAACAAGGGAGATATGGATAAGCTGACACAGCTGCTTCACCGTGCTGCAGAGGAAGACAAAACCTTTACTATCGGGTTTAATCCGGAAACCAAAGAAACGGTTATCTCCGGAATGGGTGAACTGCATTTTAACATTATATTCGAACGAGCCTTAAAGAAGAATAAAATCCCGTACAAGACAACCACCCCGCAGGTGGCCTACCGCGAGACAATTACCAAACCGGCCGGAGCCGAGTATTCGCATAAAAAACAAACCGGCGGCCACGGCCAGTTTGCACGGGTAGTGCTTGAGATCAAGCCGCTGCCACGGGGAAAGCAGTTTCAGTTTGTCAACGCAATTCATGGAGGATCCATATCCAAAGGATATCTGCCGGGGGTTGAAAAAGGCATAATCGAGGGGATGGAAAGCGGCATCCTTGCCGGCTATCCGGTTGTAGATATCGAAGCCACGGTAGTTGATGGCAAAGAGCACCCGGTCGACTCCTCGGAAATGGCCTTCAAGATTGCTGCACGGGGGGCATTGCGCGAAGCAATGCAAAAAGCCGGATCTATTCTGCTTGAGCCGGTAATGGATCTGCGTGTCTTCATTGATGAGCAATATCTGGGGGACGTATTGTCCGATCTGAGCGCAAAACGCGGCCGGGTTCAGGGACAGGAGAACCTCGGCGGCGGCATTGTAGAGGTGGATGCCAAGGTTCCTCAGTCGGAGATGCTGCGATATTCGGTAGACCTACGCTCCATTACCTCCGGAACCGGGGCATTCGAACTCTCGTTCAGTCATTACGATCAGCTGACCGGCCGGCAAGCCGAAGAGGTTATTCAGGCAGCAAAGAAAGCCGCCTCGGAAGAGTGATCCGCGCCTTGCCAGCAACGATGTAACGCCGCAACGACCGGTATTTCTCGGACACAAAGCTGAACAACAGGGCGGTGGGCAATCGCCCTGTTGTCTGCAGAAAACCGGTCGTTTCCGGTCCTATTTCCGATGAAAATACATCTCGTAAATCAGATGCTCTTTTGCCTTGCCTTTTGCCTCAAATGCGGTATTCGGCCGCCACGGCAGAGGGGAATGAAAATCAGCAGCCTGATTCTCCAGCAGAGGTTCCTGTTCCAGGGTATGCAGTATTTGTTCAGCATAGTCGTGCCAGTCGGTAACTGCATATACATATCCTCCGGGACGAATACATGCAGCCGCTGTATGGACAAACGACGGCTGCAGCAGTCGCCGCTTATGGTGTCGCTTCTTCGGCCAGGGATCAGGAAAAAACACGTGCAGCCCCTCAATGCTATCGGGGGCTACCATATCCCGCAGTACCTCGACCGCATCATGCTGGATTATACGTATATTGGTTATCGCGTTTTCTTCTATGGCACGAACAAGTTTGCCAATGCCGGGTTTATGCACCTCGATACCGACAAAATTGAGATCCGGTCGCTGCTGCGCAATCTCGGCCGTTGCATCCCCCATGCCGAACCCGATCTCGATTACCACTGGTCTGGAATTGCCGAAGGCAGAAGAAAAATCATGGACTTCCGGCGAATACTCAATTCGGTATTTTGGAAAGTTTTCGGCAAAATGTCGTCGCTGACTGTCGCTCATGCGGGTTTGCCGTATCACATAGCTCTTAATATGCGTCATAACCGGTAGAGTAACCCGAAAAAGCCGGAAATGTACACGGCCGGATCTTATACATCAAGATCCTGATCGAAGGTACGATTCCACTTCGGCAATGGTTTTCATTGAAAGCAGTTTGACTACCAGCTGACGGGATTCCCGGATGGTCATCTTTCCAACCAGGTCTTTCACCAGTGGAATCTGTCGGGGTTCTACACTGAACTTGCGAAGTCCGATACCCAACAGAAAAGGGATCACCCATGGATCCGCACCCGCACCGCCGCAAATCGAGACAGAAGAAATACGATTCCCTACCCCATCCGCTATGCGTTTCAAGGCTCGCAGCACCGCAGGGTGGTGGGCAATATGCATGGCCTGGACACGTTCATTGGTCCTGTCGGCTGCCAGTAAGTACATTATCAAATCGTTGGTTCCGATTGAGAGAAAGTCCGTACACGCCGATATCTCACTGATCAGATCAACAGCGGAGGGGACCTCAATCATGGCGCCCACTCTTGGAGAGGGATTATGCGGAATACCCTCATCACGCAGATCCTGAAGGACTTGCGACAATACCTCACGCGCGTGCAGCAGCTCATCGAGGCTGGATATCATGGGAAAAAGGATCCCGAGCTTGCGCTTGTATCCGGCCCTGGCCATAGCCCTCAGCTGCTCGCGAAAAACATCTTCATGGCCGAAACTGAAACGTATCCCGCGAAACCCGAGAAAGGGATTCGGATCAAGTTCCTGTTCAGGCATATGCGATAGCTGTTTGTCGCCGCCGACATCCAGTGTCCGCAGCACAACCTCATGATCCTTCATTGGATCAAGAATGCGCTGGTAAATGAGGTACTGCTCTTCTTCGGAAGGAAAATGATTACGGATGATAAACGGGAATTCACTGCGATACAGCCCGACACCTTCTGAATTGTACTGAATCGCAGGGGTGATGTCGTTAATTAGATTAATATTTGCCTGGACAACAACGCGCTGATGATCAAGTGTACTCGTGCGCAGCGGTACATCACGTGCCTCATGCGCGGCATTCAAAAGACCATAATGCAGACGCTGGAATTTTTGCCGAATATCATCGGTAGGATTTATGAACACATTTCCCTCGAACCCGTCGATTATTATATCGGCGCCGTTCGGGATGTCTAACGCACTTTCATCCTTGCACAGCACCATGGGAAGCCCGAGGGATCGAGCAAGAATAGAAATGTGGGAGGTAACCCCGGAGGAGACAAGCAGCAGCCCTTCAGCTCGTTGGGCACGAAGCTTTACCAGTTCCGATGGATACAGATCACCAGCTATAACCACATGATCGGCATATGACCCGCTTTCAGGCAGATCATCCACCAGATTATGCAGCAGCCGATAGCCGAGATCCTGTATGTCCTGCACTTTTTCCTGTACGCGAGGATTCCCGCTTTCAGAAAAGAGATCGACATACTGCTGTACAACCTGGATTATGGCATCCGAAGCAGGGGTTCCATTGACGATGACTTCACGCATTTTCCCGGTAAACTCGTCATCCTGCAGCATAAGCAGATGTGAATCGAAGATGAGTGTTGCTACATCGCTCAGTATCTGCGTAACTTCTCTCTGAAGGTCTTCCAGCTGCTGGATGGATTCTCTCAAGGATCTGTCAAAATCTTCCAGGGTATCACGCCGGTCTGCTGCCTGATCGATAATGCTGCTGAACAGTGCATTCCGGTGTCCGAGCACAACGGCTTTGCCAAAGGCTATCCCGTCTGAGTTGGCAATCCCACGTAATCGGGTGACCTCGCGATTATGCTTCCGGTCGCTTCCAGGTGCCTGCTCATGGATTTTCATGATGAGTTCGGCGTTTTCCAGGGTTGCCGCCAGCTGACTGGCAAT
>CAZANF010000168.1:0-6557 GCA_964486425.1 uncultured Spirochaeta sp.
AACTATTTTAGTAATACAAGGAATCGCTCTATGAAATACCGAAAAACCTTCTGGAAGGTGCTGTGGCTGAATCTGGTTACGCCGCTGATTATTTTTGCAGCGGTGTCGCTGCTGCTGGCGGCGCTGAACTACCGCAGCTTTTACCGCCTGGAACAGGAAAAGCTTGAGCTTATTTCGCACAATGCGGTAGCCGAGATTGATCGTATTGCACTGCAGCAGCGGCAGCTGCTGAGCGATCTGGGCAGGCTTGATCCGATTCTTCAAGCCGCGGCCGAATTGGGCGAGATAACCGAAGAGGAGTATCGTGGCAGTGAGGATCTGCAGCTTCCCAAGCAGCTGCTGCGCTCACTGGCCCAGGCGGAGGGTGTGGATATTCTGTATATTGCATCCGAGACATCCACCGGTCTGCTGGCAAGCCGCTGGGTCGGACTGCCGGAAGACTATGATGCCCGGACCCGTCCCTGGTATACCCGGACAGCAGAAACCGGCGACTTTTTTCTAACTGATGCCTACGAGACGGCTGAGGAAGGGATCGGCGAGCTCATTTACAGTGCTGCCTTGCCGCTGTACCGTAACGGGCAGCTGGTTGGGGTTGCCGCGCTTGACACCAGTTTTCATTATATAGGGGACAGGCTTACCGAGCTTTTGAATACTTACGAAATCGAGCTGATGCTGTACAGCCGCATAAACAACACCCTTATGTGGACACAGGATGGACCGGGAAACACTCCCCTTCAGGAGCTGATGCAGGAGCTTGGATACGAGACAGATGAGGCGCAGACGCTTGCGGAAACCCTGCATTCCGGAGTTCCCTACTATTTTGAAAGCAGAGCCAACGGACTGCAGGGTGTACGGATGATTCAGTCGCTGCCGGTTACCGCCTCGGATCAATGGGGAGTAATGGTGAGTATGGATCAGCAGCTCATTCAGGCGGAGGTTCTGAATACGGTAATCGGGCCGACGCTGATTATGGGGCTGGTCTTCCTGGGCTTTCTGCTGCTGGCATTCTTTTTGACCGTGCGCAGTATCCTTTCTCCGCTCAACACGGTTTCTGCCAGTCTTGCCGACTTGAGCCAGGGTGAAGGCGATCTGAGCATAACCCTGAACGTACATACCAGGGATGATATCCGCCGCCTGGCGGACAACTTCAATCTGTTTGTCGGAAAGATTCGCGAGGTCGTGCAGGCAATCCAGCAGGCAGGAAACAGCGGGGATGAGATTACCCGCGAGGTTGCAGCATCCGTAACCGAGACGTCAGCTGCAGCCAATCAGATTGCTGCCAACATCGGCTCCATCCAGAAGCAGATCCACTACCTGGACGAGAATGTGCAAAGCAGCGCCAGCTCGGTAGAGGAGATCACCCAGAATATCCGCAGCACCAGCGAGCAGATTTCCAATCAGGCGGCGATGCTGGAAGAGACCTCTGCATCCATCACCCAGATTATGGCTTCGCTGGAGAATGTTGCCAATATCACCAGACACAAGATGGAGGTAGTCGAGCTGCTGGCCCAGACGACCCAGAAGGGCAAGACCCAGCTTGAGCAAACCAACCGGAGCTTCTTTGAAGGGGTAGTCGCCCGCATCGACGATATTCAGTCCACCGCGGTCACGATTCAGGATATTGCGTCACAGACCAATCTGCTGAGCATGAATGCTGCTATTGAGGCGGCACATGCCGGTGAATCCGGCAAGGGATTTGCGGTTGTTGCAGAGGAGATACGCAAGCTCGCCGAGGGTGCGTCGCAGAGCTCCAAATCCATCTCCCAGACCCTGAAGGCGGTGACCGACAGTGTGCACGAGACCAAGCAGAATCAGAACGCAACCGTGCAGAACTTCGACCAGATCCTGAGCGAGGTGCACAGTACCCGCGACGCCTTTAACGAGATTAATACCACCACCCGCGAGCTGAGCGAGGGCGGCCGGCAGATAAACGATGCGGTGGCCTCGCTGAACGAGATTACCATGCGGGTAACCGGGAGTTCCTCGGAGATACAGAACGGTGCCCATATCATGCTGGATAACCAGCAGCATCTGCGGGAGATCTCGTCGGAGGTTGCGCAGGGCATCACCGAGCTTTCGCAGGGAGCGACGGAAATCAGCAAGGCGATGGAGGACATAAACCGGCAGAATCTGCAGCTCAAGGAAGCAGTGGACCTGTTGAACAGCGAGGTACGGCGCTTCAAGCTGTAGGAACTATGACCCAGAAAGAAGTTTCCGCACCGGACAAATTAGTCGCTTTAACCTTTGACGACGGCCCGGATAACGTACGGACACGCAGAGTAATGGAAAAGCTGCAGGCATATGAGGTCCCGGCAACCTTTTTTGTGGTAGGCCAGAGGGTGAATGAGTCTACCCGGCCAATTCTGCAGGAGATGGTGCGGCTTGGATACGAGCTCGGAAACCATTCCTGGGACTACAGCAGCCTCAATTCAAGGAGTGCGGAAGAGATTGAGGTCTTTATTACCAGGACTACTGCGGCGATAGAAACCTACGCCGGGATGACGCCTGCCTTTTTCCGACCGCCGAACCTGGCTGTCGGCAGCGTTATGTATGAAACGATTGAATACCCCTTTGCCGGCGGGGTTCCCGGCTATGACTGGGCCGGGATGAATACATCCGCGCAGCAGCGGGCGGAGAATGTGCTGAATAATGTGCGCGACGGCTCAATTATTCTGCTTCACGATGTTCAGCCGGATCCCCACCCTACCCCCGAGGCACTGGATATCATTATCCCGGAATTACTGAGCCAGGGGTATGAGTTTGTGACCTTGAGCGAATTGTTTGCGCGAAAGGGAGTTGACCCCTCATCCCGACCAACCGGAATGTGGACCCACGTGCAGTAAGACTGACCAGGATATAAAGAGACCCCGGCAGATGAACTCTTCCGGGGTCTTTGTGTATCAGTTTGCTTCCGTTATTCAGATGAAGCTGATGTCTCATTCGCTGCAGCGGGGTCGGCTGCAGCCGTGGTGTCAGCCGCGCCGGTCGCAGCAGCTCCAGCCGCGCCGGTCGTGCCGGTCGTGCCGGCCGAACCGGTCGTGCCGGCCGCACCAGTGGCTTTCTGCTGCTTTGTGCCGATGCCGGTAAGGGCGGCGGCAAGCATGTCGTTGCGGGCGGCGGTCACCGCATGCGGGTGTATCGCCGAGATAGGCTGACGGTCGCCGCCTGCGCCTGTAAGTACCGAGATATGGTCCGCCGGATAGCCGCTCAGGGTCCTGGCAAACGGGGTAAAGACGGCATCCAGGTTGTCGATTACCCAGGCGCGGCGGGCCTCGCTTCCGGCTCCCTGCAGGGTTTCCAGGGTAACCTTGAGCTCGGAGTTCTCCGCGTCGGCGACCGCTTTCCACTCGGACATCTCTGCGGCGGCCTCCAGTACCAGCTGTTCGCTGCGTCCCAGGGCCGGGGTGATGATCTCCGCCCGATAGCGGTTTTTGAGCATGGCGATATTCTCCACCTCGGCCTTGAGCTCGCCGCGAATACCGGAGACGCGGGCGCGGGCGTTGGCGGACTCCTGCTCCACCCCGACGGTTTTCTTCTGCTGCAGCTCGGCCAGCTGCACGCGAACATCGGCTTTCAGTCGCGCGAGCTCGTTGTGCAGATTCTGCACCTCGGTCTCGGCGCGGCGGGCATGCGACTGCTCGGCACTGGCGGCACGGGCATCTGCCTGGGCCTGGCGAGCCTTGGTCTCGGCATTGGCCGACTGAATCCGCTTGAGCAGGGCCATATACAGGTCCGGCTCCTCTACCCCCGGCAGACGGTGGTCGTCTACATCGGCAATGTTCATGGTGGTGATCTCAAGCCCGATGTTTTCCAGGTCGGATTTACAGACATTGATCATCTTGGCCACCAGGGTGTCCTTGTCCTTCATGACTTGTTCGGGTGTCATGCTGGCAATAGAATCACGCAGATGACCCTCGATAATGTCGTTGGCGACCCGTCGCAGATCCTTCTGGTTGTGCGACAGGCTCAGGATGCGCGTGACGGCATGACTGCGCCCGGCCTCGTTGGAGGCAATCGCAAAGGAAACCGTGGCCTTTACATTCAGCGGTACAATCCCGGCCGCAATGGCGGAATCAACCTCAACCTCGATCGTGACGGGGGTCAGATCGAACTTGCTGAAACTCTGCAGCAGGGTGATGATAAAGGCCCGGCCGCCGGACAGGGTACGAAACCCCTTCTTGCCTCCGGAGCCGGAGACTACGCCGAGTTCGTTCCCGCCGACAATGCGCATGTTGACAATGAGCTGAAACAGGATGGTTGCAACAGACAGTCCACCCAGGGTAAGTACGAAATAGATCATGATGCGGACACTCCTTCCGGCATGGCGAAGCTGCGCAGATTAATGCCGAATGTATCTGCAAAGGTGTTCAGGAAATCCGCGAAGGCCCGCGGTCCGCGGTTTACCGCACCGGAGAAACCCTCCTCGTCGTTCATTACCACCAGGCTGTCGACCGAGCTGTCACCGACCGCCTCACAGTAGGCCTTGTAGACATCCGGCAGCTTGTACTGCAGGAACATAACACTGGCCGCGTCATCCCCAAACTGATGCATAAGATCGGCCTTGGTTTTCAGCACTTCATTTCTGGCTCGCAGACGGATGCCGATTGCCTTGGCCTCGCCCTCGGCCAGCAGCTTGGCGGCCTCTTCCTGGGCCTGAGCCTTCAGGGTGACCGATGACTCATTCTTGAGCTTCTGCAGCTCGATCAGCTCTGCCTGAACCAGTGATTCACCGGCGTTTCGCGCCTCGGCGATGGCCTGTTCAGCCTGCAGGCGGGCTTCTTCTATGAGTCCGGCAGACTCACGGCGATACATCTCCAGCTCCTCGCGGGCGGCTACGATAGCGCCGTCGGCCTCCGATTTTGCAATCTCGATGCGGCGGTGGGCATCGCTCTCGGCCTGTTCCGCCAGTGCAAACAGCCTAGCCTCTTCAATCTCAACCGACCTGCGTTTCTCTGCCAGGGTCTTCTGCGCCAGATTGGCGATATAATTTGATGTATCCCATATCTTCTGCAGGGATACCGACACAACGGTCATTCCAAAGGAGCGAAGATCCGAATTGATATCCTCCAGCAGTTCCGCCCGGAACTGGGCTCGCTCTATGTTGTCTCCGGAATCAGCCTCGTCATCGTCCACCGCATCCTCCATACCGATGGACTGCAGCGGGGTGGCCTTGTTCAAGGCTCCGCGAAAGTTCCCGACCAGGGTTTGCTGCACCTGATCGTGGATCTGATCGGTGCTTTTTCCCATGAGGCGTTCGACCGCGCTGTACAGCATTGCATCGTCGTCGTCATCGATACAGACACATGCGGTAGCATCGGCCCCGACGGTAATTCCGTTGGCGCTGTTTACTCCTTCCACACGTACACTGATCGGAAAAACCCCCAGATCCAGACTGCCGATCGATTGAAAATACGGGATTGCCATGGTGCGGCCGCGTTCAACCGAAAAGCCGAACCCCCGTCCATCCTGCTGCGTCTTTCTGCCGGTAACCACCATAATCTTGTCCGGGGTTACCACCGTAATGGTACTCTTGAGAATACCAATCAGGATAAAAAACGCTACTGCCCCCAGACCGCCATACAGGAGTCCGGGACTCAGCCCAATTAATTCTGTCATTACTCTTCCTTTCTTAGCCTGTTGAATTTTCCTGGACGAGATATACCCCGTCCTGAATTTCCGTAATACGTACCCTGGAGCCGCGCAGAAACTGCGCGCTGCTGTCATCGGCCTTGACATAGACCTCAATCTCGCGGCCGTACGAGCGCACGATTGCCCTGCCGATCTGCCCGGGCAGAACCGGAATGGTGATCTCCGCCGGTTCCATGAGGAATTCGCTGGGGTGGATGGATGAGTCCAGGTCCTTGCGCACCATGCGCCGCAGCAGCCGCGACAGTACGGCAACAAATACCCCTGCCCCGACGCTCCAGGCGACGGTTTCCCCGAGGGAGTACCCCGCCAGCAGGCCGAACAGTCCGGTCGGACCGGCGCCCAGGCAGAAATAGACCGATAGACGCAGCAGGGAGATCAGGCGGCCGACTATGCGAACCCCACGTCTGCCGCTTCTGCCGCTGGTACCGCTTCTGCCGCGAGCGCTGCGGCCGGACTTATATTGATGTGCGGACAAGAAGGATTGTCCGGCGACATCCTCGGCGGTTTCGGCGTCGCCGGCAGCGTCGCCGGGATCGGCCATGTCAGCCGCGTCGCCGGAGTCGGCATCGCCGGAGTCGGCTATGTCAGCCGCGTCGCCGGAGTCGGCGTCGCCGACTGCATCTCCGTCGGCTGAGCCGGAGTCGGCCACCCCAGCAGCATCGCCCCCGCCATCAGCTCCCGAATCCTCAATTTCATCACCCAGCAAGACGAACATATCCGCAACGGTTACCCCGACCCCAGACACTGTCATAGCCACGAATGCAATCATTATTAATTCCATAGATGCTGTACAGTATATGCACAAGGGGGCATTTTTCCATTTTACGGCCAAAAAAAATCCGGAGCTTTGACCAAGCTGCGGATTTTCATGATTGCTGTTAGAAAATGATGAACTGTGTGTGAAGTGT
>CAZANF010000169.1:0-6543 GCA_964486425.1 uncultured Spirochaeta sp.
GCTATTTAGATTCATTATAAATTACAACAGGGGTTTCGAAAAATTGTTTATTGCTACCTGATTTTTTTTTAAAATTACTGTTTTTTTTTTCAAGCAGAAGCCGGCATACGATATCCCATTATAAAACGTAGCAGTATGTGGTAGGTGGGGTACAGCAAAGGGAGGAAGAAGCGAGCAAGCATCGCCTGCAGTTTCAGGCCGAAGCGGCTGGCACGGTTCAGCATACGCGCAGCAGTTCTCTTGCTTTTTCGTAGTATACGTCGATCCTGCATGCTCACCTCTTCCGTGGGTAAAATGTAAATTAGCCCTTAATCTCCATGATCTTGTCGACGGCATCGCCGAGGGTCTGAATCTGGTCGGCCGCGTCGTCATCGATTGCGATATCGAACTGGTCCTCAAAATCCAGGATGATGTCCACCAGTCGAGCGGAGTTCACCTTCAGATCCGAGAGGATGTTGGTGCTCTCATTCGCATTCTTTAATGCCTCTTCGTCCTTGGCAAAAGGACCGATGATTGCCACTACCTTTTCGAAAACTTCATTCTTTGTCATATCTTCCCTCCTACGGGTTGGTTTGAATTTTTCGGGCATCTGCCCGGTTAACTATTGCAGTTGTTATGCATACTTGCGAAAGAGCGTACATGCATTCACATCGCCGAAGCCGAAGCTGGCCTTCGCCAGTATTCTGGCATCCGTATCGCGGGTTTCGCGGACGATGCGGCTCTCGAAGGCTTCCAGATCCGGATGCAGGTCTTCACAGTTTACCGAACCATGGATAAATCCCTTCGCAAGCTGCAGGACTGCAGCCACACACTCCATGCCGCCGGCTGCCCCTAATCCATGTCCTATCATGGATTTCGTTCCATTGATATAGGGGATCTCGTTCGGTTCGACTTCCAGTGCCGCACGCCAGTTTTCGACTTCAAGGGGATCGGCCATGGTTCCGGTCAGGTGGCCATTCACCAGATCAATATCTCCGGGCTTTACCCCGCAAGCCTGTATCGCAGCCCGGATACAGCGTCGTACCCCCTCGGGGTTCGGTGCGGTCATGCTGCCTTTGCCGCGCTGACCTCCGCTGTTAATGTGTCCGCCCAGAACCTCGGCGTAGATTTTTGCTCCGCGCTCCAGTGCACTCTCCAGGGACTCCAGCATGAGAATTCCCGCACCCGATCCCGGAATAAATCCGGCTGTGCTTGCACTCATGGGCCGGGACGCCTTTTCCGGGGTCTCATTGAACCCGCGGCCCAGCACGCGCATCGCATCAAACCCGGCCCAGATGTAGTGACTGTGACCCTCGGCTCCGCCTGCCAGCATCCGCTTTGCCTGCCCCGACTGAATACGCTCAAAAGCCATGATCAGAGCCTCGGTACCGGTTGAACAGGCACTCGAGTTGGTAGTCACCTGTCCGCCCAGACCCAGCAGACCCCCGATGCGCGCGCTTACGGCGCTGGCCATGGTCTGCTCGACCATGGTGCTGCCCAAACGGCGCGTGCTGCCTGCCTCGACCTTCGGCACGACCTGCTCGCCCAGGGTGTCGGCCCCGCCGATCCCGGTTCCGACGATCGCGCCGGTATCCCAGTCTACCACTGCATCCTCAACCGGATGCTCGGGCAGACCTGCATCTCGCCAGCAGTCGATGGCGGCGATGCCGGCATACAGCATGGAGCTGTTCATCGCCCGAAGAATCTCGGGAGAAAAGTAATCTCCCTTGATCTCGTCAATGCCTTGCGGAATACCGCCGACCTGACACGCAAATTTGAGCTCTTCCAGCTTGGGGATGAAACGTATCCCCGAACGACCCTCGCGCAGGGCTGTTTCATAGTCTGCAAGGCCGTGTGCATTCGGGGCCACGATACCCATTCCGGTTATTACTACCCGTGTATTTGCTGATTTATTCGACATTTTTCACTCCTACTCCTGATGCTGTAGTGGTTGCCACCACCTCTCCATGCTGGTTTGTCATGGTAACCCTGGCTTTGAGTTTGCGGCGTCTCCAGAACAGGAGTTCACCGCGAATATCAACGGTATCTCCCGGAAGCACGCTGCGGCTGAATTCAACCTCTGCGTCGGAGAATAGTGTCAGCCAGTTGCTGTGTTCTTCCGGTGGAAGCTCCAGACCAACCAGGTAGATGCCAAGGCATACAACCCCGACCTGACACATGCTCTCCAGTAAAATCACCCCGGGGGTGATAGGGTTACCGGGAAAATGCCCCTGATAGAAGTATTCATCCTCCCGGAAGGTGTACCGGCCATGAATACTGGTATCATCAACCGAGAGAATCTCGTCTACATAGCGAAACGGTCGCTGCTGCGGCAGCAAGTCCAACAGTTCATTGGGTGTTAATTGCACTCCCATACTACATCCTTCCGCCCACTGATTCCGGGCTGTGATGCGGGTAGTCGGCATACTGGATCCCTTGAAAGATCCCGACCTTCGCATCCTTCATTATATATATAAGCTCATCATCAACAAAAACCTGGGCATTTCCAAGAGCTACAGCACTGCCGGATGCCGGCAGCTCGGCGTAGCGGCGTATATCCACCTCATATCGCACTACTTTGTTGTGGGGTCGTATCTGCCCCTGGAATTCGATCTCCTTGATTCCCAGGGCGCGCCCGTAGCCCTTGGCCCCGCGCAAGCCGGCATACAGACCGATGAGCTGCCAGACCGCATCCACGCCCAGACAGCCCGGCTGTACCGGGTCGTTCCGGAAATGGCACTGGAAGAACCATGCATCCAGATGCACATCCTGTTCCGCCGTAATCCGGCCACGGTTGCCCTGGTGCTCAATGCTGGGGATCCGGTCGATCATAAGCATCGGCGGCGCCGGCAGGCAGGCCAGACCACCCTCCGGGGGATCCTCTACCAGGCTTCCCCAGGCCAATGCCATTATCTCTTCTTTGTTCAGTGATTCTTTCTGCAAGTAATCTGCGTATTTCATGTCTTTTCCTTTGTAGCGGTCTGTGATGGAGTGGTAAGCACCTGCAGTGCCAGTGCGCCCCATGTCAGTCCCGACCCGACAACCGCCAGAGCGATCTCGTCTCCAGCCTGGAAGCGTTCCCAGTTCTGCGACAGGACCCCTGGTGCCCCGGCGGCACCGCAGTTGCCGAAATCCTCCACGTTGTGCAGATGGCGCCCGGGGGTAATACCGGCCCGTGCAGCAACCGACTGCAGCATGAGGAGGTTCGCCTGGTGACCGATGAACCAATAGTCATCCCGAGTGAGGTGGGACCTCAGTTCCTTTATACATTCTCCGCTCTTGCGAATGGCAAAGCCCTGAACAGCCGAACCGTTCTGCTGAAAATGACCGCCGGAGGGAATAAACACCTTGTCCCATCCGCCGGGATCGGAGTGCATCAGTCCATGCTCGATCGCGATCGGCCCCATTTTCTGTGTTGAAACAACCGCGGCAGAGGACCCGTCGCCCCACAGTACCACAGTGCTGCGGTCGTTGTAGTCCACGGTCTTGGTGGTGTTCTCCACATTGACCGTCAATATGTACTCCGGCAATGCCTCCGGACGCATCTGCCGCAGGAAGTTCAGCTGGGCTGCAAAGCTGGAACACGCCGAGCCGATATCGAAGCAGGGTACGCCGATTCCCAGTTCATGGGCGATGGTGCAGGCCTCGGCAGGGATGCTGAACTGCGGCGAACAGCCGCCGGCAATGACCATACCGATCTGATCCGGGGTAACCCCGGCACGCTGCATGGCCATGCGCGCGGCAAGCGCTCCGCATTGGGCATTACTGTACTGAGCCGCTTCGTGGCTGCCCCGTGGATCTGCATTGCGGGTTTCGCGGATATACTCCAGCGGCAGCACGGTACGGCGCTCGCGTATTCCGACCCTCTCCAGTATCCAGGAGTCGGTAGTGCCGATGTCCAACCCCTCAAGGAAGGTGTTATCGATGACATTTTCGGGATGAAAATGCCCTGCGCCGTGCAGGTACAGATCATGCGGAAGCAATGTGCTCTCCTCCGTCTACGCGAATCAGGCTTCCGTTTACCCAGCCGGCATCGGGATGACTCAGCAGGGTGATAATGTTGGCGACGTCTTCCGGGGTGGTCAGACGGCCGAAGGGATTTCGCTGCCGGGCGGCCGCCTTCATGGCTCCGCTGCCGGGAATAACCTTCAGCGCCGGGGTATCGGTTACCCCTGCCTGAATGATATTCGACCGGATCCCGTATGGTGCGAACTCGACCGCAATCGACCGGGATACCGCTTCCAGGGCGGTTTTTGCCGCCGAAACGGCCGCATACCCGCGCCATGCGATATCATTGCCTTCGCTGGTGAGGCCGAACACCCTGGCATCGGCGGCGAACATGTTCTGCAGATGCAGCTGCTGAACCCAGGTCAGCAGGCTTGTGCCCATGCTGTAGATAGTGCGGGCCATATCCTCATCCTCAATCAGGCTGTCGCCGTAAACCGGCGGAACCAGTGACGACAGGGCATCGTAGCCCTCTCCCAGCAGTGAGCTGATGGTGTCCTGCAGCTTGTCCTTGGGGCTGCCAAGCTCCTTTGCCAGACGCTCCAGAAGCTGTTCGTTTTCCTTCAGCCTGGTATCGGCCACCGGTGCAATCGGTTTGAGGTTGCCGAAGGCAATGGAATGCAGCAGGACCCGCACCTTGCCGGCGGATTCCTTCTGAATCCCCTCAATCGCAGCAGTGATTCCCTCCTGGCTCAGTGCATCCTGGTTTAACGCCAGGAATTTTGCACCCGGCTGCAGGCTGTCGCGGATGACCTGGAACTCCTGCTCTACGCGGGCCATAGCACCCTTTCGATCCCGGTGTACCACACAGACCGAAAGCCCTGCTTTACTCATTTTTTTAGCCGTGGCCAAGCCAAAACCACTTGAACCGCCCAGTATGAGCGCCCATTCCTCCGATTGAAACATTACATAATCCATAGTAATCATTTATTCGGTTATCGACCGATTTGTCAACCTGATAGCATCCCACCCTGTAACATATGTTACAGCCGCCTTGCTTTCGGAGTGTTACACTGACTACCTTAGCAATAAGGAGGACGAAAAATGAAAATGTTCTGTTTTCAATGTCAGGAAGCCGCCAAAAACATCGGCTGCGACGTAAAAGGGGTCTGCGGCAAGCAGCCCGACACCGCAGGCTACCAGGACCTGCTCGTCTATACACTAAAAGGAATCTCGGTCCTCGCGCTGTACACCGGCGATCCTGAGGTTATCAGCGACACCGCGTATTTTGCAGCACGCGCGCTGTTCGCAACCATCACCAACGCCAATTTCGATGACGAAAGAATCATCGCGCTCATCCGCGAGGCCCTGCAGCGCCGCACCGCACTGGCGGACGAAGCCGCCCGCCGGAAAGCCGCCGGCGCCGCAACCAATACCAGCTTCGTCACCACCGACGACAGCGACCCGGCCGCCGCAGAGGCCGCCGCTGCTGCCGCCTCCATCCCCGTCGAACTGTTGCAGCACGACGCGGTCACCTGGAGCGCCGACGAATCCGAATGGCTCAACAAGAGCCGCAGCGTCGGGGTACTCTCCGAGCCGAACGAAGACCTGCGCTCCCTCAAAGAGCTGGTTGTCTACGGACTCAAAGGCATCGCCGCCTACGCCGACCACGCCGCCGTGCTGGGCTACACCGACGAGCGCATCTGGAACTTCACGCTGGAAGCCCTGGCCGCCACCCTGCAGGACAAAACCGTCGACGAACCGGTCGCTCTCACCCTGAAAAC
Source organism: uncultured Spirochaeta sp. (assembly GCA_964486425.1). Lineage (GTDB taxonomy): Bacteria > Spirochaetota > Spirochaetia > DSM-27196 > DSM-8902 > Spirochaeta_B. The sequence goes on from CAZANF010000169.1 coordinate 5,709, forward strand.
CGGCGACCACGCCGTCATTACCATGGCAACCCTGGACGCCGCCAACAGCGGCACCTACGGCAAACCCGAGATCACCGAGGTGAATATCGGCACCCGGGACAACCCCGCCATCCTCATCTCCGGCCACGACCTCAAGGACATGGAGCAGCTGCTCAAGCAGACCGAGGGCACCGGAGTGGATGTCTACACCCATTCCGAGATGCTCCCGGCCAACTACTACCCCAAATTCAAGCAGTACGAACACTTCGTGGGCAACTACGGGGGATCCTGGTGGAAGCAGGACAAGGAATTCGCCTCGTTCAACGGCCCCATATTAATGACCACCAACTGCATCGTCCCCGTGCGCCCCGCATACGCCGACCGCATCTATACTACCGGCATGGCAGGCTACCCGGGTGTCCCGCACATTGAGGACCAGAACGGCAGCAAGGACTTCTCCCGCATCATAGAGCAGGCCAAAACCTGCCCCGCACCCACCGGGATTGAAACCGGCACCATCGTCGGCGGCTTCGCCCACGACCAGGTCCTCGCCCTGGCAGACAAGATCGTCGACGCCATCAAATCCGGCGCCATCAAACGCTTTATCGTCATGGGCGGCTGCGATGGACGGCAGAAAGGCCGCAGCTACTTCACCGAAGTCGCCGAAACCCTCCCGCAGGACGCCGTCATCCTCACCGCCGGATGCGCCAAGTACCGCTACAACAAACTCAAGCTCGGCGACATCGACGGCATCCCCCGTGTCCTGGACGCCGGACAGTGCAACGACTCGTACTCCCTGGCCGTCATCGCCCTCAAGCTCAAGGAAGCTTTCGGATTCGACGACCTCAACGAACTC
>CAZANF010000170.1:0-4395 GCA_964486425.1 uncultured Spirochaeta sp.
GGGTGCACCGCATGACCTGATTGAGGGAATGGCCCTGGCGGCCTTCACTATCGGGGCGCAACAGGGCTTTGTGTATGTGCGTGCCGAGTATCCGCTGGCGGTGTCCCGGCTGGAGCGGGCGATTACCGAGGCCAGGCAGCTTGGACTGCTGGGCAAGAATATACTGGGAACCGGTTTCAGCTTTTCTCTGGAGATTCGCAAGGGCTCGGGGGCTTTTGTGTGCGGTGAAGAGACCGCACTCATGAACTCGATTGAGGGCAAGCGCGGTGAGCCGCGTCCGCGTCCGCCGTTTCCGGCTGAACGAGGGCTGTGGAACTCGCCCAGCCTGCTGAACAATGTTGAAACCTATGCCACTGTGCCGCTGATAATCTCCTCGGGAGCGCAGAGGTATCTTGATTTTGTACATGACGGGGGGCGTCCGGACGGCAGCCGGGGAACCAAGGTTTTTGCCCTGGCAGGGGCAATAGCGAATTCCGGCCTGGTTGAGGTTCCTATCGGGACGACACTGGGTGAGCTGATTTACGACATCGGCGGTGGAATGCTCGGGGGGCGCGAATTCAAGGCCGCCCAGATCGGCGGGCCCTCCGGCGGCTGTGTGCCCAAGGAGCATCTGAGTGTTCCGCTGGACTACGAGAGCCTGAACAAGCTGGGAGCAATCATGGGTTCGGGCGGACTGATTGTAATGGATGAAGAGACCTGCATGGTCGATGTCGCCCGCTTTTTTCTGGAGTTTGTGCAGGAGGAATCCTGCGGGAAATGCGCGCCATGCCGGGTCGGTACCAAACGCATGCTGGAAATTCTGGAGCGGATCTGTGCCGGCCGGGGCAGGATGGAGGACATCGACACCCTGGTGCGGCTGGGTGAACAGATACGCGAAACTGCCTTGTGCGGGCTTGGACAAACCGCGCCGAATCCGGTGCTGTCCACCATCAGGCATTTCCGGCATGAGTATGAACAGCATATCCATACCCGTCACTGCGCTGCCGGAATCTGTCCGGGACTGGTCAGGGCCCCCTGTCAGAGCGGCTGCCCCGCCGGGGTGGATGTACCGGGCTTTGTGGCCCTGGTCAAGGAGCGCCGCTATGCCGATGCCCTGCAGCTGCACCGGGAACGAAACCCGTTTGCCGCGGTATGCGCCCGGGTATGCTTTCATACCTGCGAGGAGCGCTGCCGGCGTAGTTCAATCGATGACCCGGTAGCGATTCGCTCAATCAAACGCTTCATGGTGGATCAGGAGGTAACCATTCAGCGACCCGAGGTACGGGCCGACAGCCGCAACCAGGAGCGTCGTATTGCGATTATCGGGGCCGGACCGGCGGGTCTGTCGTGCGGCTATTTCCTGGCCCGACTGGGCTATGCTCCGGAGGTGTTCGAGGCCGAGCAGCGTCCCGGCGGGATGCTGGTGCAGACCATCCCAGCCTACCGTCTGCCGCGTGAGGTGCTGGCGCGCGAGATCCGCATGATCGAGCAGATGGGTGTAAAAATTCATACCGAATCCAGACTGGGCCGTGACTTTACCCTGGAGGATCTGCGCAGCCGGGGCTACGAGGCGGTGTTCCTGTCGATGGGTGCGCCGGGTTCCACCAGGCTCGGCATTCCCGGTGAGGATAGCACCGGTGTGGTACATGCGGTGGATTTTCTGCGGCAGTACAACATCCGCGGATCTGTACCGGTTGCCGGGCGGGTGGTAGTAGTCGGCGGCGGCAATGCGGCCGTAGATGCGGCCCGTACCGCAGTGCGGCTGGGAGCCGGGAAGGTAACCATTGTATACCGCCGCACGCGCGAGCAGATGCCGGCCTATGCCGAGGAGCTGCAGGCTGCCGAGGAGGAGGGCATAGTCATCAGCGGGTTGACCCAGCCGGTGGAGGTGCTGGGAAACCCGGTGTCGGCCCTGCGCTGCACCCCGATGCAGCTCGGCGGGTTCGACCGCAGCGGGCGCCGGCGGCCGACCGAGGCCGGTACCCAGCAGTTCGATATACCCTGCGAGCAGGTCATTGTGGCGATCGGCCAGCAGCCGGTAGAAAGGGAGATTCTGTCGGGTGCCGGCAGCAATGGTGAAAAAATTGTGGACAGTCGGGGCTGGATTGCGGTAGACCCGGCCAGCGGACAGAGCTCGGTGAAGTGGCTGTTTGCCGGCGGGGATGCGGTTACCGGCCCCGGATCGGTGGTTGCGGCCATCGGAGCGGGTGAGCGTGCAGCGGTTGGAATAGACCGCATGCTGACCGGCGAAAACAACGCCTTCTGGCGGGTCGATCGCGAGGTCGATGCCGGATTTGACCAGAGCGAGGAACCGGTTGAGACCGCACGCGAGCCGGTGCGGTTGATGGATGTGCAGCGCCGCTGTCACACCTTCGAGGAGGTGGAGCTTCCCTGGAACGAATCGGTAGCCGTGCAGCAGGCGGCGCGCTGCCTGAGGTGCGAGTTCGGGAAGTGCCGAAGCGAGACTGAATCCAAGGAGGCAGTGTATGTGTAGGGTATCAATCGACGGAGTAGAGGTTTCGGTAGACCCCGGATCAACCATCCTGGAGGCATCAAGGAAGGCCGGAGTGGTAATTCCGACCCTGTGCAACATGGAAACCCATGAACCATTGGGTGCCTGCCGGGTGTGCGTGGTTGAGGTTGTCGGAGCCAAAAGCCTGCTGGCCGCGTGTGCAACCCCGGTGCGGGACGGAATGCAGATTCGCACCACCACCCGTCGGGTGCGTACCGCGCGCACCATGGTGGTCGATCTGCTGCTGAGCGAGCAAGATGGGGAGTGCGGTACCGGTTTCGGCACCGGTGATGGTGGCCTTCAGTAATGCGCGGCCGGACGGGGGCTGGACCGTGACACCCTCCCCGGCCCGAAACCCCCAGCCTATACCGATACCTCCACCGAGCCAATAACACGCTATACCGGCAAGGGCATCAAGTGCCGCCGCTGCGCCCGGGTCTGTCACGGCATTCAGGGGGTAGGTGCCCTGTTCCCGCAGGGACGGGGTTTCGACACCACCATCGGACCGGCCTTTGGTGCCGATCTGAACACCGTGGCCTGTGTGCAGTGCGGGCAGTGTGCTGCGGTCTGTCCGGTTGGAGCAATTATGGAGACATCGCACATCGATCGGGTATGGGATGCCCTGGATAACCCCGATCTGCATGTAGTGGTGCAAACCGCTCCCGCTATTCGGGCGGCTCTGGGAGAGTGTTTCGGCATGCCGCCGGGCTCCCGGGTTACCGGCAAAATGGTGCAGGCACTCAGACGCCTGAACTTTGATGCTGTGTTCGATACCGATTTTGCTGCCGACCTTACCATCATGGAGGAAGGAACCGAGCTGCTGCAGCGGCTGAAGTCCGCCCTGGTGGATGGGCAGCCCCCCAGGCTGCCGCTGATCACCAGCTGCTCGCCCGGCTGGATCAATTTCGCCGAGCAGTATTTTCCGCAGACCCTTCCGCTGGTCTCCAGCTGCAAGTCTCCGCAGCAGATGTTCGGCGCAGTGGCCAAGTCGTACTATGCCGAACAGCAGCAGATTCCTCCCGAATCGGTCTATGTGGTATCGGTGATGCCGTGTACAGCCAAGAAGCATGAGGCTGCGCGCCCCGAGATGCAGTCATCCGGCGGGCCCGATGTAGATGCCGTGCTGACAACCCGTGAGCTGGCTCACATGATCAATCAAGGGGGGATTACCTTCACCCGGCTGCAGGATGGTGTTATGGATGATCCGCTGGGAATCTCCACCGGTGCAGCCGACATATTCGGGAATACCGGCGGGGTCATGGAGGCCGCCTTGCGTACCGTGCATGAAATTGTGACCGGCAGACCCCTGCCCGGCCCCGACGGCCGGCTGGAGCTGAACCCCGTACGCGGGCTTGAGGGCATAAAGGAGGCAACCCTGCGGGTGGAAGGGGCCGCCGATGAATGGAGCTTCCTGGAGGGGCAGGAGCTGTCGGTCGCGGTTGCTCACGGACTCAGCAATGCAGCCGAGCTGCTGAAGCGTATCGAGAGCGGTCAGGCAGCTTATCACTTTGTCGAGATCATGTGCTGTCCCGGCGGCTGCATCGGGGGAGGCGGACAGCCCAGGCCAACCACCAACGCCATCCGGGAAGCCAGAATCCGGGCCCTGTATGCCGAGGACGAAGGGAAACCCCTGCGCGGATCACACATGAACCCGGCTGTGCAGGCCCTGTATCGGGAGTTTCTGCAGCAGCCCGGCAGCAGCAAGGCACATACACTTCTGCACACCCATTACACCGCCCGCGCACCGGTGTAGGCGGGGTGCGGGTTTCCGTATATACATTTCAGTCTGTTCGAGGTGCAATATTACGGTGCTCAGCGGCTATTTGCGCAAAATTTTGTCCATGGATTTACCCCTGGCTAATTCATCGACGAGCTTGTCCAGGTACCGCACTTGCTGTGTCAGC
>CAZANF010000170.1:4495-6533 GCA_964486425.1 uncultured Spirochaeta sp.
ACCTTTGCTACATAGTGGGGATACACCTCTGAAAATTTAATGGCTGCCATTCTCCTGTCGTGCTCAGGTGTTGTTTTCATATGAGGCTCTCCTTCGTGATGAGGCAGTTTTGATCATCACTACTACTATAACGCACGGCCGGCATGTTTCCGGATACTGTAATGCAGAACGTTTTTCAGATTTCGGCGATTTTCCAAAAACTGGTTTTGTTCCCTGAGTCTTCACCGCCTACTGGATATTTGGTATAAAAATAAGGTCAAAAAAGGAGAAGCTATGATAGATTTTATCCAGCAATTTAATCCCGTAATCCAGGCGTTGTTAGCCACCCTTTTTACATGGGGGGTAACTGCCGCCGGGGCAGCACTTGTCTTTTTTGCCAGATCGGTGCGGCCCAAGGTTATGGATTCGATGCTGGGTTTTGCCGCAGGAGTTATGATTGCGGCAAGCTTCTGGTCATTGCTTGCACCCGGCATCGAGATGGCAGGAGAAATGGGGCAGATTCCCTGGCTGATTGCCGTCCTTGGTTTTCTGACCGGGGGAATCTTTATGCGCCTTGCCGACCGCGTGCTGCCGCATCTTCATCTTGATCATAAGGTGGAAGAGAGCGAAGGAATCAAGACCTCCTGGCAGCGGAGCACATTGCTGGTTCTTGCAATCACGCTGCATAATATCCCTGAGGGTCTTGCTGTCGGGGTCGCCTTTGGGGCAGTTGCAGCAGGTTTTTCTTCAGCCACTATTGGGGGAGCCCTGGCGCTGGCAATCGGCATCGGGCTGCAGAACTTTCCGGAAGGGGCTTCGGTATCACTTCCATTGAGAAGAGAAGGGATGAGCCGGACCAGGAGCTTTCTGATGGGGCAGGCATCCGGGGCCGTAGAGCCGATTGCCGGGGTGCTTGGTGCGGTTTTTGTGCTGAGTGTGCAAAGCATTCTTCCCTTTGCCTTATGCTTTGCTGCAGGGGCAATGATTTTTGTAGTAGTAGAGGAACTGATTCCGGAATCCCAGCAGAACGAGTCGAATATCGACCTGGTAACCATGGTTACCATGGCGGGCTTTGCAGTCATGATGATGCTTGATGTCGCCCTGGGTTAAATTGGAGAGGATAGATATGAAGAAGATTGCAGGCATGTTATCCGGGTTCTGCGGGCTGCTGCTATTGTGTGCATCGTGCCAGACAATGGCGACAAATCCATACCCAGGACTGGAAACGGAAAGGGTCGGGGGTGGACAGTTATACACAAGCAGAGAAGGCAACCAGACGCTTCTGGTATTTATATCCGGCAGTGGAATGCATTCCGTGCTTGGTATCAAGGATGGTCCGCTGTGGACCAGCATTGGGTTCAGTTATTTCATTGCGCATAGTTACGAGTCACTGTTCGATCTCGCGTTGCCGGAAAAAATCGGGTATCAGCGGGGAAAGGATTACGCGCAGCGTCCCGATCTTTATTCTGCGTATACAGTTGAAGCCCTGATTGACTCCTATGTAGACACAATAGACGGCTATCTTGAACGGCATCCTTATGAATCAGTAATACTGTTCGGACTTTCCGAAGGAGGTCTTCTTGCACCCCGGATCTATAATGAAATGAAGCACAGATCGCGGGTCAGTAAACTGGTGGTATGGGGTGCCGGAGGTTTCAGCCAGGCTGAGTCTTTCAGGGTACTCAGCAGGAGCCCGATACCCATGCCCGACGCGTATCGCAGGGAATGTGCAAGAATAGATGAGGTAGTCGAGGCTGTTGAGCAGGATCCGCAGTCAACACGTGCATGGTATCTTGGCTGGCCCTTCGTTCGCTGGAATAGTTTTTTCGCTTACACCCCTGCGGATGAATATCATTCGATTACCATTCCGGTTCTGTTTGTACAGGGCAGGAACGACTTCAGCAGTCCGGTCGAGTCTGTGTACCATATCAGGGATACCGTCGGTTCGAATACCTATACCTACTGGTTCCGGGAGATGGGGCATATACCGGAGGATGACAAGGAGATCGAGCAGCTGCTGAATGATATAGCCGTGTGGATTGCGGAATGAAGATCCACA
>CAZANF010000171.1:0-6527 GCA_964486425.1 uncultured Spirochaeta sp.
GGCGGGTACAAATCGAAGCGGACCGGTTCGAGCAGCCCGGACAATGGAATGAGTGAGGGTATCGCGGCGCTGGGAGTCAGGGTCACCTCAAAGGAAGGCTGTACGATGATGCTAGGTGCGGCTTGGGCTTCTCTGTCCCGACCGGATTGCTTCCTGCCGAATCCCGACGGGGACTGTCCCCCGATATCGGCGGCAGCGGCAGTGTCGTCATCAACAGGCTTGAATATTCCCAGTGTTTCCATACCCCGGAGGATATCCTCGACCCATGGGGCGTAGGGTTTGCCGTTTGCGGCGTGCAGGAAGCGTGCTGCCTCGCGCAGATCGGCGCGACGGTAGAGGCGGCCGGGCTTGAGCAGGCCGAGGAGACCGCGGCAGCAGGCGGCGGCTTCTTCAATCGACTGCATGTCCGAGATGATCATTGCAGCGACAAGATAGCTTAAACGGTCGGTATGCGGCAGGGTGAAGAGATTCCGCCAGCTTTCCGTGTCCACGGAGGATTCATTCCCGCTGGAACCGGCAGGAAGAACCAGGCCGAGGGTTATCAGGCCATGAGTAATGCTTTCTACCGCGCTGCCCAACACTCCTTTTGGAGGCAGCAGCGGGAAGATCTCCCTGAGCCTGTCATGGTCGCGTTTACGCAGACCGCCGTTCTGCCGGAATACCTCGCGCGGGAAGCGGAAAAACGCCATGAGCATAAACAGCGCTGCTTCATTTATGCTGCACTGCGGTACGATGGGGGACTGTCCCTGATCCGGGAGGATGCTGGTAATCCGGACAACCGTACGCTGCAGTTCTTCTTCAAGCAGGGGATTCAGGCGCAGCTCATTGGTTTCCGGGTCGGTTATAATTAGGAGCCGGTCCTCGAGGTTTAATACTCGCTGGTGAATATCCACCGGGGAAAGATCAGCCCCAAACAGGGTCTGTACGCGGGCCATGGAGAGGGACCCGGAAAGTCCGATAATACTCAGCCAGTGGCGGTCCTCGTCATCAAGTACCAGCATGATACGGCGCTGGAAATCCGCATTATTCAGGAGTTTGACAAGATCGCGCACCAGGTCCTGCTTCTTGAACGGTGTTTGAACCGGACCAAGGTAGGTCCGGTATAAATCAAAGAAGGCGGAATCAGGCAGGGACATCAGATATTGTGAGAATAGGTTGTGATCCATTGTCTACAGCTTATACATCGGGATCATAGAGTTCAATATGGTACTTGTACCCCTGTTCGGTTAAAAACTTCTGCCGGTTTGCACTGAACTGCTCCTCGGTGGTGAAGCGGCTGACCAGCGAGTAGAACAGTACATTGCGGTCTTTGGGTCGAAGAATTCGCCCGAGCCGCTGGGCCTCTTCCTGGCGGGATCCGAAGGTTCCGGAAACCTGAATCGCCATTGATGCATCGGGAAGATCAATTGCAAAGTTTGCCACCTTGGAAACGACGATGACCCGCTGTTCTCCGTCGCGAAACTGCTGGTAAATGATCTCCCGCTGCGAATTCGGGGTGCTGCCGGTGATAAGCGGCGCATCAAGCTCCGCGGCAAGCTTCTTGAGCTGGGCCACATACTGCCCGATTACCAGAATTGCATCGGTGGGATGCTTGGCAATCAGCTGTTTGGTAGCCTCAATCTTCAGGGGGTTTTCACTGGCTATGCGGAATTTCGCGCGTTTGTCCGCCACGGCATAGGGTATTTTCAGATCCTGGGGCAGCGGCAGGCGAATTTCTCGGCATTCGGCGGCTGCAATCCAGCCGCGAGCCTCCAGTTCCTTCCAGGGCACATCGTAGCGCTTGGGACCAACAAGTGAGAAGACATCCCCCTCAAGCCCGTCCTCACGCACCAGAGTTGCCGTCAGCCCGATCCGCCGCACGGCCTGAATCTCCGCAGTGACGCGGAACATCGGAGCTGGCAGCAGGTGGACTTCATCATAGATAATCAGACCCCAGCGGCGGCTGCTGAACAGGGAAAAATGCGGGAAATCAGCATGGACATCCGGACGCCACACCAGGATCTGATACGTAGCTACCGTAATCGGCTTTATCTCCTTTCGCTCGCCGGTGTACTCGCCGATATCCTCCCGCGGAATGTCGGTCTTGTCGACCAGTTCGCGGATCCACTGATGAACCGCGGCAATATTTGTTGTCAGAATCAGGGTGTTGGTCTGCAGACGGTACATGGCCTGCATGCCGACAATGGTTTTTCCGGCTCCGCAGGCGAGCACCACCGTTCCGAAGCCGGTACCGGGGCGGCCGTCTCCGGCAAAGCTTTCTACGGCTTCCAGCTGGTATTCACGAGGGGAGAATGGTTTTCCGGCTGCGGTTTCGGTGCGCAGCGAAAAGCGGTAGTCCTCGCCTTCGGCAAGGGGTGCCAAATCCTGGACAGGATACCCGATATGGATGAGAGCCTGTTTTACTGTTCCCCGCTGATACAGGTGAACCAGGAATCCGCGTTCAGTGGGCTCGGTAATCCTGGCTATTTCGCGGTTTTCGCGCAGCTCGGCCAATACATCCGGGTTATGTATACGCAGCTCAAGTAATTTTTCGGTATCGGAGGCATGCATGGTTATTGTGCCGTAGCGGCTGTACAGATCCCGAATCTGAAACAGGATATTCTCGGGAACCGGGAACCGGCTGTAGGCAGATAGATCCTTTTGTATTTGCTCCAGGGTTAAACCGGCGGATGCGCCGTTCCAGATTGACAGCGGTGTAATGCGATAGGTATGCATATGCTCCGGAGATTTCACCAGTTCGGTAAATCCGGCAATCGCGGAACGCGCCTCATCGGCACCGGGGTCGTGAACATCGAGCAGTATGGAGCCGTCGCTTTGTACGATCAGCGGAGTGGGTGTATTCATGCAGCTATAAGATACTGGAAAGAGCTTGCAGGTTGCAACCAAGCAGATCATACTGATTCCATGAGCCAACGTAAATTGAAGTCCTTTGTAATCGACACCAATGTTTTCATTCACCGTCCGGATGCTGTCCTGAGCTTTCGCGACAGCGAAATCGTGATCCCGTTGTGGGTTCTCGAGGAGCTGGATAAACTCAAGAGCTTCAGCGATGAGCGGGGACGGAATGCCCGTCATGCCATTCGGTTCCTCGAGAGCGTCGGTCGGGGGGGGCGCCTGAGCGAGGGTGCGAAGCTGGAGAACGGTTCAACCCTGCGGGTTGAGCTGGATCATGCGCATGACATTAACGCAGACCTGCAGCTGGACAAGAATGACAACAAGATTATTCTTGCCGCGTACAAGCTGCAGCAGGAGGGGCGTGAGGTATTCTTTGTCTCCAAGGATATAAATGCCCGCGTGAAGGCTACCGCTTTAGGTTTGCGTGCAGTTGATTACGAAAAGCAGAAGGTGAACATCGATCACCTCTACAGCGGGTACAGCAGTGTGCGCACCAGTCGGGAGAACATAGATCATCTGCAGGAATGGGGTACCCTCCAGTGGTCGGATCAGCTGATTCCGAACCAGTTCCTGTCCATGCGTGCGGCCGAGGATGAGGAAAGCACCCTGGCCCGCTACAGCTCCGAGCAGGAGACTCTCCTGTATGTAGATCACAAGATGCCCTCCATTGCGGGAATCCGGCCGCTGAACGAGGAGCAGCGTATGGCGCTTGAGCTGCTGCTGGATTCTAATGTGCAGCTGGTCTCCCTGGTCGGGATAGCGGGAACCGGCAAGACCCTGCTGGCTATCGCCGCCGGCTTGAAAATGGTACTGGAGGACAAGGTATACCAGCGGGTGCTGGTGAGCAGACCGGTTATTCCGATGGGGAAGGATATCGGCTACCTGCCGGGGGCCAAGAATGAAAAGCTGTCGCACTGGATGCAGCCACTGTTTGATAATCTGGAGTTTATTTTGAACGTCTATAAAAAGCCGAACGTGAAAACCCCTGATCAGCTCATTAACGGCAAGCTGATTGAGCTTGAGGCATTGTCGTATATACGCGGACGCAGCCTTCCGGAGCAGTTTATCATTATTGACGAAGCCCAGAATCTCTCACCCCACGAGGTGAAAACAATAGTGAGCCGGGCGGGAGAGGGTTCCAAGGTTGTGCTGACGGGAGACCCGTATCAGATCGACAGTCCGTATCTGGATTCGAGCTCCAACGGTCTCACCTTTCTGGTTGAGGCCTTCAAGGGGCAGGAACTGTTCGGGCATGTAACCCTAACCAAGAGCGAGCGGAGCAGGTTGGCGGAGCTTGCTGCTGAGCTGCTGTAATGCCGGGCGGGCCGGCTGCTCAGCGTAAAGCCGGCTGAAATACCCGGCGGGCCGGCGGCTGAAGTACCCCCGACAGCCTGCCGCCGGCTCAGCGGAGCGCCGGCTCAGCCGACTACGTTAGTCGGTGTGCCCAGCATGAATTGCTGGATATTGTGTACGACCCCTTCGACTACCCGCTGACGGGCCTCAATGCTGCCCCAGGCAATATGCGGGGTCATGAGCAGCCGGTCGTGAGGGACCCCGAGCAGGGCTGAATTCTGTTCAATCGGCTCATTTACAAATACGTCGATGGCAGCCCCCCGTATGCGGCCATGCATGAGGGCTTCGGCAAGATCCTGTTCGTCCACGATTCCGCCGCGACCCACGTTTACGAGAATCGCATCGGGGTTCATTAGTGCCAGTTCACGCTTCCCGATAAGGCCTTTCGTTCTGTTGTTCAGGGGTGCATGGATGGAGATGATATGAGACTTCGCAAGCAGCTCATCCAGTTCGGCGCGTGCATATCGCGTGTCGCGGTCCTTGCCGCTGCTGGAATAATAGATAACCTCGCAGCCAAGGGACTGGACAATCCCTGCAGTGCGTCTGCCGATGGCCCCCATGCCGATTATCCCCCAGGTTTTTCCGGTGACTTCATACCACGGGCGTCCGAAGTGGGTAAAAACCGGCGCATGAGCATACCTCCCGTCATGCACGAAATCTGCATAGTAGCGTATCTGCTGCAGCAGGCTCAGGCTTATCGCCAGTGTATGCTGAGCGACGCTGTCGGTGGAGTAACCCTTTACATTGCACACAGTAATACCAAGCTCACGGGCAGCTGTTACATCTACATTATTGAAGCCGGTAGCGGTGAGGCAGATTAACCGGAGATGTTCCTGCAGTGCCTGCAGCCGTTCTCTTGAAAAAACCACCTTGTTGGTAATCACTACTGCGGCACCGCGGCAGCGTTCCTCAACCTCCTGTTCCCCGGTTACCGGGTAGATGCTGATTGATGCGGCAGCGGACAAGGGTTCCAGTGACAGGTCATCTCCCAGGGTAGCGGCGTCCAGGAAAACAGCTTGTGGTTTCATGATTTCTCCTTGCAGTTTATCTCTTGCGAATCTATTATACTTATATGGACAGCGTCAATTTCTGTGTATGCTGCGGAGAAATCATAGACAACCAGGGGGATCCCTGCCCGTTTTGCGGCTTCGCTGAAGCGATAGCCGCACATCCGAGTTATCGGGAGACATTTGTAGACCCCCTGGAGCGGGTTGAAACGCGGGTGATGCTGGTCCGGATCGAAGAGATGCTCGGGCGTCTGGAGTGCATGGATCGTGAACTTACGGAAATGATAGAGGCTGTCGGTGTTCAGTAATCTCTCGGCGGAAAACAGTCAAGCGTATATGGAACTGAGCCGATAGGTAGGTTAGATGGATGTATCAAATGCTGCTGTAACAAACCGTTGCTATCGCAATACCCTTGTGATCACCTTGATCGCAGTCTTTTTCTTCAGTTCGGCATTCTGGGCGGCTGCAGAGGTATCCTTTTCTGCAATCCGTGCATCACAGGATAACAGAATCCTATTTAATGCGGAAACCGAGGCGCCGGGCTATGGCGAGTATCACACAGCCTTTCTGGCGGACCTTTCCGACAAATCCCTGCAGCAGCTTACGGTGTTTCCCGAACGGATTTCATTAATCGCAAACAGTCAGGCCATCCGCATTCAAAACCGATTCGGCTTGTTCCGACTGGACCCCGACAGCGGCTGGTTCAGCCGCGAGATACCGTTTCCCTCGTTTCAGCATGGAGATGCGATTCAAAGCGGCAAGATCAGGCCGGTCACATCCTCCCCGAACGGTCGGTTTCTGGTATATCTGGAGCAAATCAGCCCTGCATATGCCCGACTGGTGATGTATGATGCTGTGCGCGAGCAGCGGGAGATTATTGCCGAGAATGTGGCCCTTACCTATGATTCTCCTCCTGTCAGCTGGTCGCCGGACTCCTCTATGCTCATCTACAGTACACAGGGGGAGCTGTTTTATTTTTCACTGCAGCAGTACCGCAATGGAAGAATTCCTGATCAGGCAGTACGCCGAATTGGTCCGGGAGCTATTCATAATGTACAGTGGGGCCGCTTCGGGTCCATGTACTATGTCCGTGGTTCGCTGGTATACAAGATTCTTCCCAATGAGCTTTTCACAAGGACCCTGTATCAGGGGATTATGAGTATCGGCACCATGGCAGGTAAGCTGCCCTTCAGCTTCGACCCCAACTTTGACCGATTCCACATAGCTCCGGATGGACAGAAACTTCTTTTCACCAAGTCGGAGCGCACGGTA
>CAZANF010000172.1:0-6484 GCA_964486425.1 uncultured Spirochaeta sp.
GGATAGGAATAACACCGTTTATGAGTATGCTTCGTTATATGCGTGATAATAATATTGAACGGAATGTATTACTACTGTGGGGGAATAAAACAAAAGACGATATTCTCTTTCAGGATGAGTTAGCGAAAATTGAAAACGATGTAAAGGGGCTTACCATTGTACACGTCTTATCCAATCAGCCCGACTATGATGGAGAAACGGGTTTTATCAACGGCGCACTTCTCGATAAATATGTTACACCATACGCGAAAAAAGAATTTCTTCTCTGCGGTCCGCCGGTTATGCGCAAGAAGGTGCTGCCGATACTGAAAGAACTGGGGATCGAGAAGGTTCATTACGAGCGCTTCTCTCTGTGAGGCTATTGCGTTCCCGACCGGAAAACCCAGCGGCCGCCGGTCATTGTACCCCGCACCGAAATTCCTGAAATTTCAGCAGGAACAACCTGGCGCGGATCATCCGCCAGATGCACCATATCAGCTAGATACCCCGGCTGAAGAAGCCCTTTCTGCTCCTCCTGGAACTCCGCATATGCACTTCCATGGGTATAGGCGGACATGGCTTCTTCCACAGAGATATTCTCCCGTACCGGATGAGCCGCAGCAAGCTGAATCCCGTACAACGGGTGTACGGTGGCCTCTCCGGGAATATCCGACCCGAACGACAGCGGAACACCGGCATCGAGCAAAGCCCGGTAGGGATAGGCCCGACGCGCCCGCTGTTCCCCCACCAGGCGCAGATCCTTTGCATAATCACCAGCGGCATGAGGTTGAGAGGCTATCAGCACCCCAAGCCGCTTAATCCTCGGGATATCCTCCGGCAGAATGAGCTGTCCATGCTCCAGACGAATTCTGAGCCTGGTGAGCTGAGGGTACTCGTCAACAAGGCTCTCAAACACGTTGAGAAACTCATGCACCGCCCGGTCCCCGATTGCATGAAATGCAGCCTGACGCTGATCCCTGGCAGCTGAACGCAAGGCGGCGGCAACCTGCGACTCCGTCATGACCGCCACACCGGACTGACGGGAATCGGCGGTATACGGTTCCATGAGCCATGCAGTCTGGGTGGAAAACGATCCATCCAGGAAATATTTGCGCGGTCCGAGGCGATACCAGTCATGCCGGTATGGGGTAAGCCGCTCCATGGCATATCGCAGTTTCGGAAAACCGGCATGCGGCCAGCAGCTGAACCGGCAGCTAAGCCGACCGCGTCGATACAGCCCCCGCAGGACCCACACCGCTGGCGGAAGCCAGGTATTGTCCTGCACCGAGGTAATCCCCATCATCGCATACTTTTTAAGTGCCCGGCGGATATCCCGTTCCAGAGTCGAGATACGAATATGCTGATCTACAAATGTCCGCTGGTGAAGCGGGACTACGGCTTCATCCCGAATCACACCGGTTGCAGCACCCTCCGGGTCGCGAACTATAACCCCGCCGGGCGGATCCGCAGTTTTTGCGGTGATCCCCAGTCTCTTCAGCACACGAGTGTTTACCCATGCCGCATGTCCGCTGAACTGGATTAATATGACCGGATTGTGCGGGAAGGCAGCATCCAGGATTCGGGCATGCGGTTCCGGAACATGGTCGTAATCCCAACCCACAGCCTCGATCAGACGCCCGGCAGGCCAGCCTGCAAACCGCCGCTGTAATGCCTCGAGTATTTGGGTATCCGTCATACCGCGCAGCGACAGCATATTCAGCTGACGACCATACGCTGCAGTATGCAGATGATTATCATTAAAACCCGGCATAGCGAAGCCGGCGCCGGGATCCAGAGCATCACCCTGCGGGGCTGTTTTACGGCATGCTTCCAGGGTACACACGGCAATGATTCGATGGCCGGAGACCGCAACCGCCTCGACGCCAGGAAAATCGGGAACCCCTGTCCAGAAAACCGCACCATGCAGAATCAATGTATCCATACGTTATCCTATCATCAAGTGGAAAACTTTGACTTCCCCATTTACAATACACATATGGGACTATTGCATCGAATTTGGCACCCGCCGGTATTTCAGGGGCCCGGAAGGCGAAAAAACTATTTTGAAGGCTGGTATCACAAGCATGTACCTGCAGCCAGCGGCAGCACCATATCAATAATCGGAGGCATCGCCTATGACGGCGATCGCAACGGGCAGGCTTTTGTGCAGATTATTCACGGTTCCCGGTCCGAATATATCAGCTATCCAATAGAAGATTTCCGATGGGAAAGTAAAAAATACGAAATCTATATCGGCCCGAACAAGTTCTCGGAAAACGAAATCAATCTGCATATTGATCGTCCCGAAATATCAATCCACGCAGAGCTGAAATACAGCAATCAAACACCACTCGGCGGACGATCTCTCACTGCTCCCGGAATAATGGGCTGGTATCGATTCGTTCCGCGTATGGAATGCTATCACGGGGTTGTCAGCCTGGACCACGATATAACCGGCACAATAGAGATTGATGGAACTGCAATCGATATGACCGGAGGACGGGGATACATAGAAAAGGACTGGGGCAGCTCTATGCCGAGCGAATGGATCTGGTTTCAGGCGAATTCATTTTCCAGTCCGCATTCATCGGTAATGTTCTCTGTTGCCCGAATCCCGTGGATGGGAGACAGCTTTCCAGGATTTCTGGCCATCTGTCATACCGATAACCATCAGCATCTGTTCACTACATACAATAAATCCTGCATATCAGCGTCAGAAATCAACAATACGACGGTACATATCTGTTTTCGCAACTCTTCACACGAACTGAATATTGAAACCAGTTACACAACTGCTGCAGAACTGACGGCACCTGTCAGGGGACTGATGGAACGTTCAATTTCAGAGAGCACCGATGCTCAGGCCAGGATCAGGTTATCCACTATAGATGGGTATATTGAGTTTGAAGACCGGTCGAATCCGGCCGCAATCGAGCTCGCGGGGCCGGTACAGAATCTCCTGAGAGATGTGCGCGCATGCCCCGGGAACAGGCGTTAGACACATTTCTTGCGGGGCAGTTATACCCCGACCTTTGTTTTGCCGGACGAAGATCCGCCGACTGATGGAGCGGCAGTACTGCCCGAGGAAACTGCAGAGCCGTCGCCGGATTTGGATGAGCCGCCGGAAGAGTCCGATGAACTCCCCGGGGAATCGCTTGACGAACTGCCGCCGCCGACGGCAGCGCTTTTCTTTGCACCGCGGCTGTCATTTACATAAAAACCGCTTCCTTTAAAAATAACACCGAGTCCGCCCCCGATCAGGCGCCGCAATGCAGGTTCCTTACAGGAGGGGCAGTCAGTCAAAACCGGATCAGACATCGCCTGAAACTCTTCGAATTCAAATCCGCAGGCTTCACATTCATAATCATAGCTAGGCATTTTCTCTATTCTCCTTAAGTTCCGGCGATAATATATTCAGGAAATCCGGGATCGTCCACCCCCGACTGCAGAAGCAGGCCTTAAGCAGGACGATAACGCAGTCGCATCGGCTGATTCGTACTGGTCAGATAGGCCTTGATATCCGGAATACGATAGTCCCCGTAATGCACCATGCTGGCAATCAGCGCCGCATCGGCCTTTCCCTGGGTAAACACAGCGGATAGATGCTCCGGGGTACCGGCCCCGCCGGAGGCAACTACCGGTACCGAAACTGCTTCCGAAATCATCCGTGTCAGGCGAAGTTCGTACCCATTCTTTGTACCGTCTGCATCTATTGAATTAAGTACAATCTCTCCGGCACCCAGTTCGACGGCTTGCTGTGCCCACTCAAGGGCGTCACGGTTGGTAGGGGTACGGCCGCCGTCTACAAAGACCCGGTATCCGCTGGGATAATCACTGTCGCGCTGGGCATCCATTCCCAGCACAATGCATTGGCGGCCGAATTGTCCGGCTCCCTGTTCGATAATCTCGGGGTTGCGTACAGCCTGTGAATTAAGGCTCACCTTCTCCGCCCCGGCCAGCAGCACGGCCCGCATATCAGCGATGTTCCGCAGGCCGCCGCCGACACAAAAGGGAACAAAAATCTGCTCGGCAACCCGTTCGACCACATCAATCATAATACCGCGCTTCTCGGATGAAGCCGTTATATCGTAGAAAACCAGCTCGTCTACCCCGTCGTCATAGTACTGCCTGGCCATTTCGACCGGGTCACCGATATCCACATTGCCCTTGAACTTGATTCCCTTGGTGGTTTTCCCTTCACGGACGTCCAGACATACGATTATTCGTTTCTGCAGCATAGTACACTCCTTGGTTGCGCGGCTAGATCCGCGGACGCAGACAGAAATTCTCCAGCATCCGAATCCCGTACTCTCCGGACTTCTCAGGGTGAAACTGGGTGGCTACCAGCGAGCCCCTTTCCATTGCCGAGGTGAACTGCACCCCGTAAGAGGTATGCGCCAGACCATGAGACTCCGGATTATTCAGTTTGGGATAGTATGAATGCACAAAATAAAAGGATACCCCGCTGGGGATGCCCTCAAACAGCCAGTGGGTTTCATCATGCTGAACCTCGTTCCAGCCCATGTGCGGAACCTTGAGGCCCAGACTGGAAGGAAACAGCACTGCCTCGCCGGGAATCAGATCCAGGCAGGGACTCCCGTCTCCTTCTTCACTGCCGGAAAGCACTATCTGGCAGCCGAGACAAATACCGAATATGGGCACCTGTTCGGCAAAGGCTTCCTGAAGCGCTGAACCGATACCCCGATCCTGCAGGCGCTGCATTGCATGTGCGGCGTGTCCGCCCCCTGGAAAGATGATGCGCTCGGCATGACGGATGACATCAGGATCCGGAGTTATGGTAAATGGAACATCAATACGGCTCAATGCAGTCTCTACACTGCGGAGATTGCCGGCCTCATAGTCAACTACAGCTATACTCATAGCCCTACTGTAGCTGTATTAGCGAAAGTCCTCAAGCAGTGGAGAGAACCATTCGCGAATCACACCTGGAGGTATTTCGATATTATCAATAAGCAAACTGGTTTCCCGTCGTTCGATGCGCGGTCGATCAACCGTTTCAAGGATCTGCGGAAGCAGGATACGCAGGGTTACATTCAAGGCACGGGCTACCGATTCGCTTGAGCTCAACAGTTCGCCCTGCATAAGCACAGACCCCGTCAATGAGACCGCATAGTCGAACTGCCCGGAGACATCAAGCATATGCCGCAGCTGCTGCGGTATGCGCTCGGACAGAATCCCGTCCAACAGCACATCCGATGAAAGCCAGATGATACGACCGGCGTCTGCGACCGCAGGCAGGGCAAGCGGGTGCCCGTCGGGGGAGGGATGGGCAACTCGCAGCAGCGCAGCATGCAAATAGACCTCCGGATTCTCCGTGATTACGGCATAAAGCAGATTTTTTTCGATCAGCATAACCGCAAGGTTCTCATTCCGGTAGTAGCGTATGCCGGCAACCCGCTCCCTGCTCCAGCCCTGACCCCGCGGCAGTCCGAAACGCAGGGTGCTTGCGGTAAACCCGCCCTCGATAACTGCATGCAGTACCGGCGGGGTGTCCGAGGCAGGGGCAGGCGTACGGGCGGCGACAATCCTGGCCGTACGGTTCAGCAGCGGCGCCATGTCACCGTCAAACAATTCGGGCAGGACTGTCTCAATCCCTGCCCGTTGCGCATGCAGCGGAAAGCTGACCATCAAATCGGTGTTGTGGGGAAGCAGTCCAACGGGGTCTGCATCCGGAGCCAGCTCCGGAACGGTTGCACATCCTGCGGCGAGAAGCAGGATGGCGACAGCTGCAGACAGCCGGCGAATAATGATCATGCCTTGCGAACCGTGAAACCGATGGTGTAATCCCCTACACCGGCCGTGGCGGCATCGGCAGAGGCATCCCACTCTATAGCAGTACACAGGGTCTCCTCCTGAAGGAAATCCTCAAAATCCCGGACCGCCTGCTGAACCTCGTCGTGCGGCTGAATACTCAGTACGATCCGATCGGTAACATCCAGCCCGCATTCCTTGCGGTTATTCTGTACCGCGCGGATAAGGTCGCGAACCAGACCTTCCCGGCTCAGTTCCTCGGTAATCTCGGGGTCCAGTGCAATAGTCAGCGATCCCTCATTAAGCACCTTCAGATTCTCTTTTTCAAGTCGCTGAACCTCGATACTGTTGAGAGTGATGTCAATACTGCGGTCTCCAATATCCAGGTTCAGTATATTGCCTTCCATAAGGCTCATGATCTCCCGGCCGCTGAATCCCTGAATCTTTTCTGCGGCAAGCTTCATATCCTTGCCGAGCTCCTTGCCCAGCACACGATAATTCGGCTTTGCCTTGTACTCGACCAGATCCTCTTCATTCTCCCGAAACACCACATCCTTCACATTGAGCTCTTCGCGGATTATGTCTTCCATTTCGCGCAGGATATTCTTTTCTTCCTTGTTCAGGGTTACCAGATGAACCGCCTTGAGCGGTTGACGAACCTTCAGATTGTACATGCTGCGAATCGCACGACCCATGCTCACTGCCTGCTGAGTAGCCGTCATCTTGTGTTCCC
>CAZANF010000173.1:0-6481 GCA_964486425.1 uncultured Spirochaeta sp.
AGCTGACGCAGAGAAACTGATGTCAGCGGGGGGTGAGCACATCCTCCCAGCGAATTGCCTGACCGGCTGCCACAGGATGCCGAACTACGGCGTCGATCAGAAGCTGCGGGATGTGGGGAGGGACACGGGGGTAAAGGATTTTCTCTGTTCGCAGCAAGTCGATATCCTGGGGCGAGATTGTGTGACCGGCATGAAGGTCGCGAACTGCATGTACCGAGCGGTTGGTGCGCCCGTAATTCGCCTGTTCACTCGGTGCCGGCTGCTTGCGGCCGCTGCCGAGAACCGCATCCACCCGTTCCTGTCCGTATTCCGCAATTATTTCTTCAATCGCCGATTCCGCACCCTCTGCCGCGACCCGTCTGACAGCAGAGGTCATCTTCCTGAACTCAGCCGGTTCCAGTGCGATCGGGTCATCCAGGCCGGAACCGCTATGCGACAGGGTGATATGCTTCTCGATTACCCGGGCCCCCATCGCGGCTGCTAATACCGGAACCAGCAGCGGATCCATGCTGTGATCGGAGACCCCGACAGAAACACCAAACAGATCCCGCAGCAGCGGAAGAATCCTCAGATTGTAGTCCTCGGCGGGGGCGGGATAGGCGGTTACGCAATGCAATAAGGTAACCTGTGAACCGGCGGTAATTTCCATTGCACGCTCGATGTCCTCAAGCCGCGAGACCCCGGAGGAGATGATGAGGGGGACCCCGTACCCGGCAACCTCCTGCAAAAGGGGTAGATGGTTCAGCTCCGGACTGGCAATCTTTACTGCATCAACCGAGATTTTGCGAAGCAGCCGGGCGCTGCGCAGTCCGAACGGGGTAGAGAGAAAATCTATATGATACCTGCGGCACAGGGTCTTAAGCTCGGCATAGAACTCCAGCGGACGCTCCAGATCACGGAAGCGCTGAAACAGCGGGATTGATCCCCCGGGAAGCGGGACATCCCCGACATTCTGCGGGACGATTTCATCTGCAAAAATTGTCTGGAACTTTGCGCAATCGGCGCCGGACTCCGCCGCAGCCGAAATCAGGGCCTCCGCGGCGGATAGATCCCCTCCGTGACCGGTGCCTATTTCAGCAATTACATAGACGGGGGAGTTAGCCTGTGCCCCGGCCGCAAAGGCCTGCTGCATCGCCATATTCGCTGCGCCCGCTTATGTTCGCGGCCGGATGGCGTCGAAACCGGTGTACGGAATCAGCACCTCCGGAATGCGGATAGACCCGTCGGCCTGCTGAAAGTTCTCCAGAATCGCAACCATCGCACGCGACATTGCAATGGCGGTGCCGTTCAGCATATGCACCATCTGGGTCTTTCCGTCGGCATCCTTGAACCGCACATTCAGTCTGCGGGCCTGGTAGTCGGTGCAGTTGCTGGTTGAGGTAACCTCGCCCCAGTCTCCACCGTCACCGCGGCCCGGCATCCATGCTTCAAGATCGAACTTGCGGTACGCGGGAGCCCCGAGGTCCCCGGTACAGGTATCTACTACACGATACGGGATTTCCAGAGCCTGGAATATCTCCTCCTCGATAGCGCACAGGCGGTCATGCTCGGCCTCGCTTTGGTCGGGGGTGGTGTATACAAACATCTCGACCTTGGTAAACTGATGCACCCGGTACAGCCCCTTGGAGAACTGCCCGGCGGCACCCGCTTCGCGGCGGAAGCAGTGCGACAGCCCGGCCAGCCGGATCGGGAGCTCATCTGCAGACAGCATTTTGCCGGCATGATAGCCGCCCAGGGTTATCTCTGCGGTGCCGACCAGACAGGTGCCGGTACCTTCAAGGTTGTAGATATTGCTCTCTTCCCCGCGCGGCTGGAAACCGATCCCGGCCACGACCTCTTCGCGGGCGATATCCGGGGTGATAGTCGGGGTAAAGCCGTGCTTCTGCAGGCGTTCAAGGGCAAAGCGGGCCAGCGCCATCTCCAGAAATACCGCCTCGTTCTTGAGGAAATAGAACTTCGGACCGGTAACCCGGGTCGCAGTTTCAAAATCAATCAGATCAAGGTCGCTGCCGATCTGCACATGATCCCGCGGCGCAAAATCAAATACGGGGACTGTCCCCCAGGTGCGCAGCTGCAGGTTGTCCTTGTCCTCTTTTCCAATCGGGGCGTCCGGGTGGGCGAGGTTCGGGATTCGATCGAGTTCAGAACGCAGTTCGGCTTCGACTTGTTCAAACCCCTGTTCACTTGCAGGAATCTCGCTTTTCAGCCGCTTGCCCTCCGCAATGAGGGCTTCGCGCTCGGCAGGATCCAGCTTTCCCTTCATTCCGGCTGCGGTTTCGTTGCGTCGGCGCCGCAGTTCATCGAGCTTCGTCTGCAGCTGATTCCGCTGCTCGTACAGGGCAACTGCGCGCTCCGGATCGGCCGTCATGCCGCGGGCGGCGATATTTGCCTTGTGCTGTTCGAGATTTTCTTTTAAGTGCTTTACATCGATCATGGGGCTATCATAGCGGTCGATGCGGTCGATGGCAAGCATCTGCATGCAGCGGCATGTCGACATGAAGTGGCGAGCCGGTACGCTGTGGCATGTCGGCGTGCAACATGCTATCCTGTGCAGTAATGCGTATTCAGCTTGATTCAGAAGTCGGACGTTTGCGCTCGGTAGTAGTGCATACACCAGGAGTAGAGATAGAGGCAGTAACCCCGGCCAGTGCCGAGGAGCTGCTGTATAATGATATAATTCCGCTGGATGATGTGCGCCGCGAGCATTCCCGGCTGCTGGCGGTACTGGAAAAGGTGGCAGATGTCGTGCAGGCCGAAACCCTGCTGCAAAAAGCGGTTGTTGATCAGGAACACCGGCGGCAGCTTGCGCTGAGCCTTATGCGCCCCGATGTCCGGCGCAGGGCAGACCCCGGCCGGCTGGCAGAACTCGCCGCCCTCCCTCCGGCGGAATTCGTCCAGGCCATGGTTACCGGCATCGAAAATCGCCGGACGACATTCTCGGATTTTCTGTCCCCCCGCCGCTACGACATTCCGCCGCTGCCGAACTGGTACTTTATGCGGGATGCCGCAATGGCATTCGGCCGCGAGCTGGTAATCGGCTCCATGGCCTACGCAGTCCGCCGGAACGAGGCAATCCTTGCCAGGGCCATGCTGGAGCCCTTTGCCCCGGTGCTGTGGGACGGCACCCGGGTTACCGAACCGGGAATCAGCCTGGAGGGCGGTGACTTTTTGCCGGTAAATCCGAATCTGCTGGTTGTCGGGCTGTCGGAGCGCACCTCTGCCGCCGGGCTGGACGGGCTGCTGGATGCCTTGCGGGCGCAGCGATCAGCCAACGGAGGGGAGCCCTGCGAGATAATCGCCGTGCAGCTGCCGCATGCGCGCACCTGCATCCATCTGGATATGGCCGTGACCTTTGTCGACAGAGACTGTCTGCTGGTGTACGACCCGCTCATCCTGGGCCGCAGTCGCGCACCTGTCCTCCGGTGTCGCATCGAACCGGGGAAAGCACCCCGCATTCGCCCTGCCGACTCCCTGCCGCAAGCCCTCAAGGAAGCCGGTATGCCGGTCGCAACCGTATCCTGCGCCGACGGCAGGCAGGTCGAGGGAGAGCGTGAGCAATGGCTGGCCGGCACGAATGTGTTTGCCTATGCCCCGGGTAAAGTAATAGCTTATGACTGTAACCGAGTCACTCTGGATGCAATGAACCGGGCCGGGTTCGAGATTGTTGCGGCTGCAGATATAATTTCCGGGCGTATTGATCCCCTGTCGCCGGGGAGAAAGGTGGTAACTATCTCCGGTACTGAGATGGCACGCGGCGGTGGAGGAGTCCGCTGCATGACCCTGCCCCTGCACCGTGACCCGATCGACTGACGTATGAACAACAGGAACTGGAGGATGATGGATGAAGAATGAGACTGGAAACGAAAATGAGCGCATAGTAATTGTGTCCAACCGCTTGGCTGTTTCAGCAAGCAAACAAGGGGACACCATTGAGTATAAGCAGAGTATGGGCGGATTGGCTACCGGACTGTCCAGCCTGCGTACCGACTACAGCATGCTGTGGGTCGGCTGGCCGGGTATACCTCGCGAGGAACTGAATGATGAGCAGCATGAGGCCATTTCCCACCGGCTGCTTGAGGACTACGGCAGCGTTGCGGTGGATTTGACCAACGAGGATGTGCAGGATTTCTATCTGGGATTCTGCAATAACACAATCTGGCCCCTGTTCCACTATTTTCCTTCCTACGTTGAGTACAATCACGGCTATTGGGAGGCATACACACGCGTCAATCATACCTACTACAATACCCTCAAGGAGCATTTGCGCGATGGTGACACCGTGTGGGTGCAGGATTATCAATTGATGCTGCTGCCGCAGCTTATCCGGCAGGAGTTTCCGAATATCCGTATCGGCTATTTTCTGCATATCCCGTTTCCCTCGTATGAGCTGTTCCGGCTGCTGCCGTGGCGGCGCGAAATTCTTGACGGTTTGCTCGGAGCCCATCTGATCGGGTTTCACACCTATGATTATGCACGGCATTTCCTGTCTTCGGTGCGCCGGATTGAGGGGCTCGATCATAATCTGGGGCGCCTGAAGGTCGACGGCCATACCGTTGCCGTGGATGTTTTCCCCATGGGGATTGATTATGAACGCTTTGCAGAATCCGGAACTCATCATGAGGTAAAGCAGCATATTGAGGAGATCCGTGAAAGCATGGGGCATCGCAAGATGATCCTCTCGGTGGACCGCCTGGATTACAGCAAGGGAATTCCGAATCGCCTGTGGGGGTACCGGTATTTCCTGGAGAGCCACCCCGAATGGCTCGGCAAGGTTACCCTGGCAATGATTGTCGCCCCCAGCAGAGAGGGGGTGCCGCAGTATCAGGAATTGAAACGTGAGGTGGAGGAGTTGGTCAGCGATATTAACGGTGCCTTCGGCACTATCGACTGGGTACCCGTGCAGTATTTCTATCGCCCGTTCCCGTTCCTCGAGCTGACGGCAATGTACAATCAGGCATCCGTTCTGCTGGTTACCCCGATACGTGACGGGATGAACCTTATTGCGAAGGAGTATATCGCCGCCAAAACAGACGGCAGCGGGGTAGTTGTGCTCAGTGAAACCGCCGGAGCAGCAAGGGAGCTTGGCGAGCCGCTTATCATCAACCCAACAAATCTACCTGAAATCGGTGAACAGATCCATGCGGCCCTCACCATGCCCGCGCAGGATAAGGCTCGACGCAACAGCGTGATGCATCAGCGCCTCAAGCGCTATGATATCCGCGTGTGGGCTCATGATTTTATAACCAAGCTGATTACCACGGCCGATGAGGACAGTCAGAACGGTGCCCGCTCGCTGAACGGTGCCCGCCGGACAGAGCTGTGCGAGGAGTTCAAGGCAGCTAAATCGCGGCTACTGCTGCTGGACTATGATGGAACCCTTGTCGGGTTTCGCAACGTTCCGGAGGATGCCGCTGCCGACGAAGAGCTGAGCGAGATAATCAGCAGCCTTGCCGAGCTGCCGAATACCGAGGTGGTGATTATTAGCGGACGCGATCGGGACTTTCTGGAATCCCAGTGGGGACAGGAGAAGCTCGGACTGATTGCCGGCCATGGGGTGTGGCAACGCAAGGTCGGCGGTGAATGGGAGGTATCGGAGCTGCTGGATGTCGAGTGGAAGGATGCCATCCGGCCGATTCTGCAGCGCTACTGCGACCGGACCCCCGGTTCCTCCATTGAGGAAAAGGCATTTTCGATTGCCTGGCACTACCGCCGCAGCGAACCCGAGCTGGCTGCTATCCGCCTCGGCGAGCTCCGTGATGCCCTGCTCAGCCTCACCTCCAACCTGAACGTATCGATTTTAGACGGCAACAAGGTGCTGGAGATAAAAAACAGCAGCGTGAACAAGGGCCGCGGCGCCGGCCGCTACATGATGGGAGCGGAGTACGATTTCATTTTGGCGGCCGGAGATGATCACACCGATGAGGATCTGTTTGCCATGCTCCCGGAGCATGCTCGAACGGTTAAGGTTGGGGATCAGCAGACGGCAGCCGAGTTTTATCTTGCCGGGCCGCGCAAGGTACGGGGGCTGCTCAGGTCCCTGCTGGAGACGGAATAATTGAAAGGAGAGAAAGCAATGATTAAGGGATGGATATTTGATCTGGACGGAGTGATTACCGACACAGCCGAGTTTCACTATAAGGCATGGAAGCGCCTGGCGGATGAGGAAGGAATCCCGTTTACCCGCGAGGATAATGAACAGCTGCGGGGCGTATCCCGCGCCGAGTCCCTGAAGCTGCTGCTGAAGGGCAAAGAGGTGAGCGACGAGCATTTCCGGGAGATGATGGACCGCAAAAACGGGTATTACCAGGAATCCGTGGAAGAGATGGGCCAGGAGCATGCCCTTCCGGGCGCACGCGAACTGGTTGCCGAGCTGCGCGAACTCGGAGCCAAGACCGCTATCTGGTTATCCAGCAAGGATGCCATGCGGGTCATCGAGCTGCAGCCGATGACGGTCATGATTGACGCCGGACTCGATGGATAC
>CAZANF010000174.1:0-1434 GCA_964486425.1 uncultured Spirochaeta sp.
GAGATCGTTATCACCTTCAAACCGGATATGACATAATCCCCTGCCCTTCACGGTCTTCCCGCCGCAGACTGCGAGCATTTGACATTGCGACAAATGTCGCTATACTTACAGACATACGTCGGAGACAATCATGAGTGAATATACAATCGAAAGGCTTTTGGGAGGTACCGAAATCATCGGCAGATCTATTCATTCCGAGATGGATCTCTATGAGCTGGGAAAAACCGGAATACCAAAGCGCTCGCTGCTGTATCTTGCCGGTCGTATCAACCTGTCCTTGAGAGTGATCTCCCGGATTCTGCATGTAACCGAACGAACAATTCAGAGAAAAAATGATCAGGATCGATTGAATGAGGCACTATCCGAACACATCATCCAGATTGCGGAGGTGTACTCGCGAGGAAGTGAGGTCTTTGATACCACGGATGACTTCCAGGTGTGGGCCGAAACGGTGAACCACGCCCTCGGGAACAAAACGCCGATTGAACTGCTATCCTCCCGGTACGGTGCGCAAATGGTGCTGGATGAACTGGGAAGAATCGAACACGGTGTATTTGCCTGATGAAGGTGTACCGGATCTCCAAACGTGCATATATAGAAGATCTTAGCGGCGAAGGGGCCAGATTATACGGAGGGAGATGGAATCCAAAGGGATCCTCGGTCGTATACACGGCTGAAAACAGGGCATTAGCCACAGTCGAGTTTCTGGTACACATCCCTATGTCCCTGATCCCGCGGGATATATATCTTGCCGAGATTCAGCTCCCTGCAGATGCAGGATGCGAGCAGATTGATATTGCAACCCTCCCGGATGACTGGCGTCAAAGCCCGCCGGGAATAGACCTGTCCCGGCGTGGAGAGGAATGGATTCGCCGCAAGGAAAGTCTGCTGTTGCGTGTCCCCTCTGCGGTTGTCTCCGGTGAATGGAATATCCTCATTAATCCCGAGCATGAAACGGCACGACAAGTCACCATTGGATCAATCGAGCCGGTCACCTTCGATACCCGCCTGGTACACCGGAGGGACGATTACTGACGAACAAAAAGGATTACTTTTTTTGTAATATTTATATCGATATATTATAATTGATTCATCGCACCCTGGAACAGGCACGCACACCTGATCCGCAGTATATTCGGGCAATCCTTGACAAGTCACGGGCAATCGAGACGTTGCTACCGGAGGATTCACGGTACCAGAAACCTGAAAGCCGACTATCGCCGGCGACTGTATGCCCTGCCCCGCTGACCCGCAGCTGCACTTTCCGGGAGATTCCCCGGCGGTGATGCCGCGCTGGCGGCGGCTGCATGACAACCCGACAGCAGATGCTGGCGCGGTGGCGCAATGCCCCGCGGCCCCACCGTGTCAGCCTGTCAGCCATGCGCCGGATTTACGTCGCCCTCCAGACATGTGAACCATCGAAAAAACTCATCC
>CAZANF010000174.1:1444-6395 GCA_964486425.1 uncultured Spirochaeta sp.
AATAGCAAAATTTTTTATTGGATTCATAGACCCGTGGAAAAGGCACGCACACCATTTCCGCAGTATATCAGGGATATCCTTTATAAGTTACGGGAAAGAGAGTGGTTGCTGCCGGGGTATTCACGGGACCAGAAACAGGAAAGCCGAGTATCCCCGGCGACTGTATGCCCTGCCTCGCCGAGACCGCAGCTGCGCTTTCCGGGAGATTCCCCGGCGGTGATGCCGCGCTGGCGGCGGCTGAATGATAACCCGACAGCAGATGCTGGCGCGGCTACGCAATGCCTCGCTGCTCCACCGTGTCAGCCTGTCAGCCATGCTCCGGATTTACGTTGCCTTCCAGATATGCAGAAAATGGAAAAAGCTGTCGCGTCCTGCAGTACCGTCGAAGTAATCCCCGTGAACTGCGGCCCGGGAGAATCCTTCAGCAAGGGCGGCGGCCTTCACCTCGGTGCTCAGAAAGGGATAATGCAGATGCAGATCATGGATGCCTTCGCCGGACTCCTTTTCGATCACCTCGGTGTTGAATTCATACCCCTTGTCTGATTCAACCGCACCATACCGGCGAGACATGGTAAGAACAGGGCTTTCCAGCATGGGAAAAACGAATCCCGGGCCGATCTCCGGATTGGCGTAGTTTAACAGCTGCACCGCCAGATACCCTCCCGGCCGCAGGACCCTTGATGCATGCTGCATGAACTTCCGCAGCTGTTCCTTGCCGTTCAGGTATACTATGGTATTCCCCAGACACAACAGGGCATCCCATGTATCCGCCTCACTATCCTGCAAAAACTCCATCATACCGGCACGGATAAATCGAAGTGACGAATCCCCGGATGCCGACTGCTGCGCTTCATCAATCATAGCCTCATCCAGATCGATACCGGTAATCCGGCGTTCGGGGTGCGCCAACTGTCGGGCGAACTCGCCGCTGGCACAGCCGATATCCAGAATGTCCACCGCCGCAATCCTGCGCAGGCGATCTTCTATACAGTGCAGCTTCTCCGGCGATGACGGGAAAAGCGTTGAATACTCCGTAGCGATTGTATGATACAGATCCATGCTGCAATTGTAACACACTCGATCCTGAGGTTTTCCCCACGCTGCCAAAGTTTCCACCGCCTCCAGGGTTTACAGTCAGGTCATCCCCATTGGATACAGTATTTCTGCAGTTCAATAGCATCGGTAATGCCGAGTTTCTTTTTCATCCTTGATTTATGCGTCTCGACGGTTTTGATACTTATTTCCAGTTCCTCCGCAATCTCCTTGGTTCCCTTGCCCTGGCTCATTAAGATAAAAATGACAAACTCTCTGTCGGACAATAAACCGACGGGGTTATCACGTTCCTGTACTTCGGCGCTGCTTCTGTAATAGGTTTCTCCATTCAGCAGTGTCTGTATCGCCAGGAGTATATTTTCAGGATTTTCTGATTTCATCAGGTAGCCATCTGCACCTGCCGCACGAACCCGTTTTGCCATATAGCTTTCGTCATGCATCGAAACAAATAACACTGCAACATGAGGATACGCTGTCTTTAAATCTTTAAGAAGATCCATGCCGTATGAGTGATTCAATGTCTGATCCAGTATGACAAGATCAACACTGTGGCATTTCATTTTCTCAAGTGCAGCTGCCGAATTATCGGCTTCAAAGACAACGGAAAGCCGGGTATCCCCGATCAGCAGCTGCTTTACTCCATCAACAAACAGGGGATGATCATCAACAATCCCGATATTTATTCTATCCATTTTGGACGCTCCGACTGAATTGCACAAGAGAGAGTACACAATACTGTTGTGCCATGCCTGC
Source organism: uncultured Spirochaeta sp. (assembly GCA_964486425.1). GTDB lineage: Bacteria > Spirochaetota > Spirochaetia > DSM-27196 > DSM-8902 > Spirochaeta_B. The sequence goes on from CAZANF010000174.1 coordinate 3,251, forward strand.
CTGAACTGATTTCCAGTCCGGCATTAATTAAGTCTGCCCGATATCGCATAGTCGAGATACCCATGCCTGTAGAAGAATCATCAAGATCAAACCCTGTACCGTTATCCTGTACCTGCAGAATTACTCCATCCGTCGTTCCCTCAAGACTAACAATGATTCGCGTGCCGGATGAATGCTTGAATGCATTATACGCAGCCTCCTGTGCCACCCTGAAAAGATGCAGCTTCACATCATTGCCGATATATGATATTTCCTCGGTATTTTTATCTATCATATGAACACACGGCCCGGAACAGCTGTTGAGATATTCTACAAAATCGGACAAGGCCTCGGATAAGCCTTTTTCAATCAGAACTATTGGAAACAGGCCCCTGCAGATAGCTTTTATCTGCGTAATGACATCCTCATTTGCACATCGGATCCTGTCAAATACTTGCTTGACAGCATTATCCCCGGATACTTGGTTAAGCGTACCGGCTATATACGAGATACTTACCAGCCGTTGACAGACATCGTCGTGGAGTTCCTGCCCGATTCTCCTTTTCTCTTTCTCGGAGATGGTCAGGATTTCCTTCTCCATTCTCATCCGATCATACAGGGTTTTCCTGAGCTGCTCCTCTGTGTGTACCCTTTTGGTAACCTCTATTCGCAGTTTGTCTATCTGTGATGTAATCCGCTCCTCCAGGTGCCTGGTATAATCAACTTGAATCATATGCAGCTCAAGTATTCTGACGGCACTTGAGACTAACGATGTGATAAGATGATACTCGTGCTGAAACCTCGACATTTCCTCGAAACACAGATACCCAAGCTGGGTATCCCCGATCTGAAGCGGAATAACGAACCATGATACCTGCGAGTCCCGCTGGAGATACTCCTCTATCAACAGATCCTGCGGCACCACAGGGTCAGGATTTTTCGGGTCATACACATATAAAGGTTCACAACTGCAACTTGTTAAATCCCTCTGGTATTCAGGGGTCAAAAAAACAGCGGCTTTGTTAAGTGCAAATGCCGAAAAGCATCTGTTCAGCTCAGTGGTTAATTGATCCCATGTTTTTGCCTGATGTATAGACATACTGCATTTGTATAAAGTTCGATGAATATCCGCCTGCTCCTGGTAGAGTATGATATCCTCCTGCTCTGCTGCTTTGGAATTCTCAACATAGTAGCAGCCGCATGACTTTCGTAACTCCATGTGTGTTTTTAACAGAATCGAATTCGGTGTTTTCCCGGCGAGTTTTTGCTCGATCAAGTCGACTGCTGCTTTTCCCATTTCGGTAAACGGCTGAGCGACTGTCGAGAGATAATACGGATAACGGGCTCCGACAATGCTATTATCAAACCCGGTTACCCGGCATTTTCGGGTGGAAGAAGGGTTCTCCTTATGCAATACAGCCTGTACTTCCATGGCCATACTGTCGTTTGCACAGATAACACAGTCAAAATCAGTTTCATCTGCTAATACCCTGTGTATTGATTGTGCCCCATGTCCGGAAAAAAAGGTCGTTCTGAATATCCGGGAGGTATCTATCTCTATTCCCCGTTCCCGATACACCCGCCGAAAAGCAGCCTCACGTTCACTTGCTTCCAGGTGTTAGCTGGACCCGCCTATGTAGATCGGCTTTCTATATCCATGGAAATCAGCGAGGTGTTCGACCAGTTCAGTCATTCCAGAGGCATTATCCACACTTACGGAAGGATATCCGGCTATTTCGATACCGAGACTAACAAGAGGAAGATCTTCGAATCTTCCAAGCATCACTTTGATTTCTTCCATGCTCATATAACCGGTAAAGTTTGATGTCAAAATGATTATACCGTCGAAACAACCTTGATTTGCAAGGTACACGGGCAATGATTGGTTAACCCCATCTAGCCCCTCGGAAAACGGCTTCACCATGGGCATAGAGATTACGGTATAGCCCCGGTCATGGCAGTGCTGCAGCACGCTTTCTCGAATTGAAATTTGATACGGCTCATCGATTCCGGTAGACAGGAATGCGATGACATAATTATCCCTTCCCATTTGCTGCACAGCTCCCGACAGATACGTAATGCGTCATTCTACTGCCTGCATACAGAATACAATGGTTTTCAGGTTGGCAGTAAAAAAAAAGTACGGCCGCACAAGCCGGCCGCACTTCTTTTGCATCTACAGGACGCTATTTATTGAACTGTATCCAGTCTATCTCTACACCATCATTAGCGAGGAGGTAGACCGTCTGCCGACCTGTAGGTCGTGGCCAGGTTGAATTGGAGCTGACACCCCACCGTCCTCCACCACTCGGATAGATAGTAACAAACTGTTGTCCGGTTGGTGATCCAACCCTGAAATGAATATTTGCACCATAGACAGGGTATTGGGGTAGTGAATAGAAAATAAAAGGGGAAGGATAGAAGGAGAAGGAGAAGGAAATGAAGTGGGAAGGAAAACATTAAAAGCGAACAACGTCACCGTTGTCTCCGGACACAACCTCTACCCCCTCACTGGAATCGAAGGCAGCTGCATCCTTCTCATCCCAGGTGCCTGCCGGCTCAGGTTCGGGTTCCGGTTCGGGCTCGGGTTCGGGTTCAGGTTCGGGTTCTGGCTCGGGTTCAGGCTCCGGTTGTGCATCGTCCTGTGTAAACTCGATCCATTTGAGATTAAACAGATAGCCGCTGCCGCCCTTGAATACCAGGTAGACATCCTGTGTGCCGCTGGTGCTTGAAACCTCTCCGGTCTCGGTGTTCCAGTTCTGCCAGCCGCCGGTGCCATCCACACTGATAGTTCCGAGCAAGGTACCCGATGTGCTGTTCAGTCGGACCTCTATACTGCCCCCATCGCTGTTGCTGGCTGTTCGGACTGCAATGCCGTTCACGCTGCCTGAGCCGAAGTCTACGTTATCAAAGCGTATCCAGTCGTTGTCTTCAATCCAGCCCACATTCTGTCCGCCTTCACTGCTGCTTTCTGTCTGTATGCCGCTCTGTGCGCTGTAATCGGAAGCATCGATAGTGGAATAGGCATCAAAGCCGGGAGTCGGCTCAGGCTCAGGCTCAGGCTCAGGCTCCGGCTCCGGCTCCGGCTCAGGCTCCGGCTCCGGCTCCGGCTCAGGGCTGGTGCTGCCTAGGTATTGCTGCAGCCATTGCAGTGCCAGTCGCTCAT
>CAZANF010000175.1:0-2257 GCA_964486425.1 uncultured Spirochaeta sp.
AGAATTAAAGACCTGCTGAAGCAGCAAGGGCTCGGGGGAAAAGAGTATCTGGGACTGATAAATCACATTGAACGGGGAGAAACCGTGGTTGCAGTGGATGTTCCGGAGGCAGATGCTGAATGGGCACGCACTATTCTGCATCGCGAAGAGAAGTAATTCCGGTCAGGCCTTCGGTCTGCTCAGTTTCCATAGTACCGCCGCATCGTAGACTGCGTGCGCGAGTACGGGAATCAGGATGTTCCCGCTTGCCGTGAACACAATTCCCAGGTAGACACTCATGCAGAAGGCATATACTGCATAGCCCCTGGTGATAAAATGCAGCAGTCCGAAGATCAGCGATGTAGTTGCAACCGACCAGAACAGGCCGATTTGCCCGGTTAATCCTGCCTGGATAATCCCGCGAAACAGCAGCTCCTCCCCAATCCCGGCTGCAGCCGATAGCAGGATGATTTGCAGCAGCGAAAATGTACCAAAGAACTGCTGTATGAGCCGGCGGGAGGTATGCATCAGTCTGTGTACGGCGGGTATGCTTGTTTTTTGCAGCAGATACAGCAGCACCAGCGGCGGGAGGGCCGCAGCACAGCCCCATATCAGGGATTCCGCAGAGAAAGTGATTCCAGCGAACGGGTTCATCCGTATTGTCCAACCGGCAAGCAGGGCCGCCAGCCCAATTCCAAGCTCTGCAGCTATCGCCGGTACAAACAAATCCTGATTTCTGCGTTCTTTCATACCATGAAGGTACGCTCCTGCGGCTGTCTTGCCAAGCTCTGTGAACTCCTGTATGTTGGGGAAACGGCGGAGTTCGCAACATCCTTCGCCTAAAAAAATAAAACTAAGGAGCTTCAGCAATGCTGTCCGTCACCACCTGGATTGTAATCACCCTTGCGCTAACCACCCTTACCCTGTTCATCGGAAAAAAATACGGCCCGTCGTTCATGATCGCCATTTATGCCGCGCTTATCGTTATGGCGAATATCTTCGCGGTCAAGATAGTCCAGTTCGGCCCGTGGACCGTACCCGCCGGGGTTATCGTATATGGTATCTCCTTTCTTATTACCGATGCCCTCAATGAATTCTTTGGAATTCAGCACGCGAAGCAAGCTATTCTTGCCGGATTTGCCTCTGCCGTCCTGCTGGTCATCGGGGTACACATTGTTATTGTATGGGAACCCGCAGTTTTCTGGACGGAGCAGGAGGCCCTGGTTACCATCCTCGGTTCTACCTGGCGTATTGCAGCCGGTTCGCTGGCAGCATTCGTCGTCAGTCAGAACTGGGATATCTATCTCTTTCAACTTGTCAAACGCCATACCCGGAACAAGCAGCTCTGGGTTCGCAATATAGTTTCTACCACGACCAGTCAGATCCTCGACACCCTGATATTCTGCAGCATCGCCTTTGTCGGACTCATGCCGGTATCCGCAATCCTCGGGATAATGATCGGGCAGCTGGTGGTAAAGCTCCTTATTGCCCTGCTGGATACCCCGTTTTTGTATATAATGCGACGGTTCTATCAGAACGGAGCCGGGACGCCGCAAGCCGCAGCAAGCTGAAGGAGGATTCATGCGACAAGACCTGAATAATCTCGAGCTTGGAAAGACTACCGAGTATCCGACTCATTACACTACCGATGTCCTGCGTACATTCGATAACCTTCATCCGGATCGCGACTACTTTGTGAAGTTTAACTGTCCCGAGTTTACCAGCCTCTGTCCGATTACCAATCAGCCTGATTTTGCTACTATCTATATCCAGTACATACCCGAGATGAAAATGGTCGAGAGCAAGTCACTCAAGCTGTATCTGTTCAGCTATCGCAATAACGGTGATTTCCACGAGGACTGCATCAACACCATTGCCAAGGATCTTGTTGCACTTATGGCCCCTCGTTATCTGGAGGTATGGGGCAAGTTCACCCCGCGCGGGGGTATCAGCATCGACCCCTATACCAACTATGGAGCACCCGGCACCAAATGGGAGAGCTTTGCTGCCCAGCGTTTGCTTATGCATGACCTGTACCCGGAAACCATTGACAATCGGTAACGATATAATCATTTGTAATTATATTCCAAAACACTGATTTGTTGAATTTTGAGACTCGTATCCATAACAGGGCTCTCTGCTGTTGAGGATAAAGTGGGCCGGATATCAGCCTGAATTTACTCTAAGCTTTCCAGGATTGATGAAATCGCAGAGATTGAATGTGAGGTGCGTTCTGCTTCGGTTACTATTGCTGAAGAGACCAGGGACGCCAAAAAGG
>CAZANF010000175.1:2357-3708 GCA_964486425.1 uncultured Spirochaeta sp.
ATTATCTGCACACCTCTCAAACCGAACTTGAGGTTGACTCGGATACTATTTCCGGAACACTGACCATTACAAATGTGCCGCTCAATCGGGAGCTGCTTGTTTCGGCAGAGGTAACACGCGTAATCGAGAATATAACCGACAAGCTGCATTTCGCCGAAACCTCTTTTGTCTTGTCCGATACTGAAGAAACTACCCTGACCCTTCGGCTGCGTCCGCATCAGGAGGCAATACGCGATGTTATTGATTTGGGGACTTATTTTGAAGGCGGCTCACCGATAGATGCCTTCGATTTGTCTGCCCGGGAATTTAAAGCTCTTGAGCTCACGGCATCCGGAGCTGGGCCGTACTATCTCTATATCCCACGGGATGCCTTCGGACCTGATGTAACCGTCCAGATGCAGGGGCCCGAAGGCGACATAATCCCGGATGAAGAGGACAGCGAATACTATGTCTTTTCCAAGCCCGGCAGCACTGATGAAGAATCGGTTCCTCATTACTAACTTAGTTTTTATCACACGGCTGCACCGGGTGAAGACTCGGTTTCCATCTCCCTGGAGGATTGGGAGTTTTCGCGCTCCATTCTTGTTCCCGCGGGTGGTGAATTCACGGTTGATACCGGCATTTCTGGAATAAGCGACTTTTCTATCCCATCCACCGGTTGGCAGGAAATCATCTTTACTAAGGATCCGGAGGTTTCCGACGGTTCCGGGTGGGGCTTGATCGACGACACCAATAATACATGGGAGGGGTTTTTTATCCCTGGGGAATATGCAGAGATCTATGCTGTTGCGTTCCACGTTACTACTGAAGGGATAGAAACGCAGTATTCGAGTGGAAACCTGGCCACCGAAGGTGGAATAACCATAACCGAGGGAGAAGAATTTCTTCTGAATCTCGATATAGATGAAAACTGGAATATCCCCCATACGCAAGATCCACAAAATCCGCAAAATTAGTAAATCAGGCCCGCAGCCTGCTTTCAGGTGCCCCCGAACTGAAAGCAGGCCTGGCTGAAACCAAGAATACGACATCAATATGAGTAAGAACCACCTTCGATTACGCATACTGTTTTTCTCCATGCTCTGCGCGGGTACATCTGTCTTCGCGCATGATATGCCCGCACTCGCTGCAGGTTTCACTAATGACAATTACACCGGGAGTTTATGCGCCGGGAAGTCCGGTTACTACCTTGGCGCGGATGATTACATCACCTTCGGCCTGTTTGCACTTGGCAGCCTGCAGAATCATCGTGCAATCCTGCGATATCAGATAGTCACCTCACGCAAATTCAACTGGCGGCATGATTTGCTGCATGCCTTTTACGGGCAGGACATTGCTCCAGTCAGGTTCC
>CAZANF010000175.1:3808-6375 GCA_964486425.1 uncultured Spirochaeta sp.
CGGCATGATTTGCTGCATGCCTTTTACGGGCAGGACATTGCTCCAGTCAGGTTCCGGTATGGTGAATACCATCTCTCGCTCAGGGCTGGTGCATTGCTCAGAGGACAGTGGGGCGGTGAAATAATTCAGAATACCTTTCACGAGTTGAGGGGATTTCCGTTGGTGGAACTGGAATACGCGGAGCCGGGATTCAGTCCGGCGGCGCGAATCAGTTCGGCTTATACGGTGTATCATCCCAAGCTGCACGCATTGCGCTGGCATCTGCTGGCGGATGCGGATGTACGCACCTCAATTCTGCCGGTTGCGCTTTCGGCCGGAATGGCTGCCGAGCTTCAGTCTGAAACCCTGTATGGGACATATGTATTCGGGTGGCGGCAGTATGTGAACGAGGTTGCGTATTACTCGGAACTGCTGCGTTCCGGTTTCTATACCGGCTTCCACATTGGTCTGAGGCTTGGTGAGTATACCCTGGAGGGCGGGATACTTTTTGTCCCTGTTCGGAATATACAGAATGATCCAGTCTACCCGGACAAGAATCGCAGGCATTCCCCGCAGATATGGTTCTCCATGAATACCTCGGGTGACGGGTTTTCAATACGGGATTATGTGTATTACTGAGAATGCCTTGTTTTTTTCTATATCCTGGATACGGACGCCTGAAAGCGCTGTTCGTCATACCATGACTGAAGCTGCAGATGGGCGGCATTGTTGTCCGGACACTGTCTGCTTTGAATCAAAAGGTCCATAATCGCACGATTCACCGACACCCCCATTGAAAGCCGCCCGCAGAGAAACACGTGCGCCCCGCGGTTCAGCCAGTCCATGAGCTCCACTGTATTCTGCTTGATAATGTCGGTGACATATTCCCGCGGGTTTGACTGACTGGACGGCCGGGATTCAGCAATGTCCAGCCGGGTAACGGTTCCATCGTGAAGATAGGACTGCAGTTCCGGACCGTACAGATGATTGTGCTCCCATGTACGCACCCCATAGATAATCCACAGCGGACCGCCTTGGTATCCCGCGCGCAGCATGGACATTGGCCCGGCAATCCCGGCACCGGTGGCGAAAATAATCAGCGGTACGTGATGCCCGCTCGATTGAGGGAAACGGTGGCGGTCCGGCAGGATAAACCCGTGGGTGGTATCACCTGCCTGCAGTGATGCGAGATATGAGGTAGCGCGGCCAAAGGCGTCAACACTGCTCCCGTCTGCAGCCGCGAGTTCCTTTTGTACTACGCTTACCGTAATCTCGGCCTGAAAACGGGTGCTGTCTATGCGCCGGAAATCACTCATGGTATACGGGCGGTAGGCAATGCGCGGCTGGTACTCAAGCAGCCGTTCGATGCTCCGGTCATCCCCGGTCATGTGCGGCAGCAAAGACGGCAGGAAGACCTCCTGAGTGGTATCGACATACTGTGAATAATCAGCTGGTTCCCGTGCCTCAGCCATTGCATGGTACGCAAGCAGCTGCTGTCTCTGTTCTATATTGTGGTCGACTATACTGTTCAGCCCGTATTTCTTTAAAAGCTCCGGCCCCGTGGTCTGAATCTCGAGATGCTCCATCAGTGCCGCACGCAAGGGCAGGGTCTCGCGACCTCCAGGATACAGCGGGCTGCTGAAGGTATCTATGCTGATTATACGCTCCGGATCCTCATCGATATCTTCCAGGAAACGGTCTACTGCGTCCGGTATGTTCCGCCACCGAACGGTAATGAAATCATTTGGATGGGGTGCCTGACTCCCCGTACCCTCAAAGGTAAGCCGGATGGTGGTATGGTCCGGAGCCGTCGGATCCAGCCGCTCCGAGCCGACCACGGTGAGTGCAGTTGCCCCTTCCTGTACCTTTTCCTTAAGCTGTAACATGTATTGTTCTTGATCAAACGCCATAAAGTTAGGATAGCCTAATAATAGATCCGGTGTAAACCCTCTGCAAGCAGCGTCGACTCTGTCCGGATGGCAGAAAGATCACGCTCCGGATGAACAACAGTCTGTCTTCCAATCCGCGAAAAAGCATCAGGACCGGCTGCCACTGAAGACACAGTCGCGCCACAATCAATTTCCCTATAGTATCTGATACTGCCGGGAATTGCTGAAATACGTAAAATAGTACATGCTGGGTTCCATGGATCAATTTGCAATGCGCTGTATGCGCCTGCTTTCAGCTTGCTGTCTACTGGGTGTCCTGGCTCTACCGCTTGCCGGAATTTCACAGACGGCTACCCTGCAGACAGGCTTTTCCATCCTTCTGGATATCGATGACCCCTCTTCCTCGCCCGTCACTCTGGCGACATCTGTCGAGATCGGTCTATTCGGCGAATCCGAGGCAGCGGCAGCTGAGGCAGCAGTTCGGTTTACCGATCTGAATTCAATGGTGGAGCTGCAGCGGCTTCGCACAGACTGGTATCCTGCCGATGCGCTTCGAATAAGTGCGGGTAGATTTTCAGAAGACTGGAGTCCAAGTATCGCTTTCCCGGCGGCAGTGCTGTTTACCCCGCACGCTCTCCCCGGCAATATCCAGCTGGACGGTTTCGCTGCTTCTGTGCCATGGAGACTTGAAGCAACCTG
>CAZANF010000176.1:0-6345 GCA_964486425.1 uncultured Spirochaeta sp.
CGGCAGCGCACCATATGATCGCTGACTATCCGGCCCGCACCGGCAGTACCATGGGTAGCGGTTGTGACTGCACCGGCAAGCGTGATCGTATCGATGTCCGGCAGCGCCGACAGAGACCACCCAAGCTCATCAATCTTTTGCAGCAGATCCGCCAGGTGAATTCCGGATTCTGCGGTAATCTCGCGCTGCTCCTCGTTGATCGCCAGAATCCGGTTATAGCCGTCGATGGAAATCAGTGCGGTGGTACCGGCGGCAATGTCTGCAGACGACTGTTTGTTTCCAAACGCACGTATCTGCCCGGAACCGCGAACTGCATCCACAAGTTCCTGCTCACTGCGCGGATAATAGATCTCGCTGCAGGTATGCCGGATATTTCCGTTCCAGCTCACCCATTCACGAGTTCCCGGATCAGTCTTGTTCACGAGATTCCCCCTGCGAACTGTCACGAATAATAGACAAGGCGGTTTTGTGTATACCCGATCCGGCGGCAAGTATTCCGCCGCTTCCGCTCAGATAGTCGGATCCGCCATCCATTGCGGTCACCTTGCCCCCGGCCTCCTGCACGATCAGTGCCCCGGCGGCTACGTCCCATACATTCAGTCCGTGCTCCCAGAAAAGGTCTATCTTTCCGTCGGCAACGAAGCACAGATCCAGGGCGGCAGATCCAAGGCGGAGGACCGAACGCACCTGGTAGGAGACATGTCGGAAGGTGTCGATATTGTCCGGCTGCAGGCGTGCCCGCAGGTTGATAAATCCCGTTACGGCCAGACAATGCATTGGTTCGACAGTGCTGCTCGCCTCAATGGGAGCTCCATTCAGATAGGCTCCGCCGCCCAGCTGTGCTGAATAGAGGGATCCAAGGGCCGGGGCAAATACCACCCCGGCCTCCGGACGTCCGTTCTTCAGATACGCCAGGCTTATGCCGTAGTACGGCATCCCGTGGACATAATTCGTGGTTCCGTCAATCGGATCGAGCACAAAGACCTCGCCGCTGCGGTATTCCGCTGTGGAGGCTGACTCTTCACCGACAAAACGAATGTGAGGATACTCATCCTTCAGGCGGGTCGAGATATACTCCTCGACTTCTCTGTCTGCAATTGTTACCAGATCGGCTTCGCTTTTAAAATGAATGTCCGCTTTTTTTAGTCCCCCGTGATATTTTACGGCTATTTTCCCGGCATCACGGACGATATTTTCCATTGCTGTTATCATACCCCTAATGTACGACGATCAGGCTCCCGGGACAATACGTTGCAGTTTTCCCGGGAGAGGTTTATCCTGTCGCATGCAACAGAACAAATTCCCATTGATTTTTATCGCCCTGATACTCATTGCTTTATACACAAGCAGCTGTGCCTCCTCCCCGGACCCTGATCCGGCCGCCGACCCGGCAATAACAGCAGAGGCCGAGCCTGCCGAAGAGGTTCCTGACATCGATTCCGAATCCGAATCTGAATCCGGGAGTAATGTTCAGCAGGATGAACACGGATTTCTCTACTATACCAGTATCCCCGACGAGGAAGAGATTGTATTCGCACCTTACAGTGTAGTTTTTGCACTGAACAGCATTCTCGCCAACACCGGGCTTAACCCGGCACTTGAACCGGAGCATAAACTGGCCCTGGCCGACCACCTCTTTCTGGGGTATCCGTCCGGTGCGGAAAATATCTACCGCGAGGTCGCTCTGCCGCAGTATTTCCCGAACGATGATCCATTAATCCTGCAGCTCCGTTCACATTCCCCCGGAGAGGAGGCCGAAATTGATGCCGAGGGGATACTGGTAATCCAGACCAATCTGTATATTGATGAGGCTACCGGAGAGGTGGATCCGGGCCGCGGCAGATTCGGTAACCTGCATCAAAATATCTCGTTTATTTTCCTGATTAGCCCGGAAGGGGCGCTGGTATCGGCACAGCGTACCTTTAACCCGAATACAGCCCCCGATGCTGTAGACCCGCAGAATGATGATCCCCGACAGGTTCTGGCCGCGGTAGAAAACTGGATCCATGACGGAAGGTCGGATAACCTGCCGGATGCCCAGCGGGTACTCGATCAACTTGATGAGCGTACAGATATCGAACCGGTTGTTCGCGGTATTATCAAGCTGAATCGATTTCTCTATTCACTGCGAACGGGAGACAGTGATGCAGCAGAAGAGGTTATTCAGGATCTGCAAACGGACGAGGCGCTGCGGGAGCACGATGATTTTGCTCGAGTGATTAATACAGAGGCCGCAGATATGCTCACGGTATTCCGTGAACTATCCGGGAGATAGAGCTGCCGCACGAAACGGCAAAAATACTATTCTTTATTTGACCAAGCAGATGGTCTTGGCTATCTTATGCATGAGACCCAACGTTCACAAAAGGAGATAGAAATGAACATAGGAATTGAAAACAAAGAGTCGACCGCTGTAGCCAAAGCATTGAATCAATATCTTGCGGATCTGCGAACCCTGCATACCAAAACCCAGAACTTCCACTGGAATCTGATCGGCGCCAATTTCTTTACCCTGCACGAAAAGTATGAGGAATTCTATGACTTCCTCGCTGAAGAAATCGACACCATTGCCGAGCGCATACTCTCTCTCGGTCAACGTCCCCTGGCATCACTGAAGGATTTCCTGTCAATTACCGAAATCAACGAGGTACCGAGCACCCCGATTGACGGCCCGAACAGTGCCAAGCAGGTTCTTGATGATTTTGAATACATTATCCGTCTGCTGCGCGACAGCATTTCGGTTGCTGAAGACAACAATGACCCCGGTACGGCAGATATGCTTACCGCCAGCATCGAAAATTACGAGAAGCACACCTGGATGCTTCGTGCATATCTCGCGCAGTAATCATACCGGATAACAGCAGTCGAACAGATAAATCAAAGCCCGCCGTTTTACACACGGCGGGCTTTTTTTACTCCTTACCGGAGGCTAACACATTATCCAGGAGTGCTGCTCCGTACTCGATTGCCATGGCATATGAAAAATCAGAGTGAATGGTTATTCCCGCAGGCGGCTCGACCCCATCCAGCTGGATCGGGTCGAAAACTCCGCCGACAATTCCAATCACCCTGCCGTCGGTACCGCTGATCAGCGGCCCGCCGATATCCCCATACTGCACCCGACGGTTAAAAATAATCAGATTTCCCCCGGTGCGGGACTCTATCCTCCCGGAGAGAATCGATTGAGCTGCCATGACCCCATGGAAACGATAGTAGCCAAAGGGAACCCCAAGCGATATAAGCTGCGCCCCGCGGGCATCACTCTCGGAAGAACCCAGCACCTCAGTCGGCATGTTAATATCCAGCTGAGGGCGAAGCTTCAGCAAGGCGATATCCCGTGTGCTGTCGCGGGAAACAACATCGGCAGGGACCGGAGCCACCTCATGCAAGGTAACCGGCCGGAACAGCTGCGAGCTGTCCGGGGGCAATACAACTATTTCACTCTCCACTGCAACAATATGAGAAGTGGTCAGCAGGTAGCCATCGGGATGGATGAGAAATCCGCTGCCTAGGAAGGTCACCTCGTCGCCATCCCGGCGCATAATCATCATACAGCTTCCCTGAAAACGCTGACTTACAGCCTCCAGCATAATTCATCTCCTTCGGCCGTACAGCCGTTGTGTTTCGCGCTGATCATTCGATGTCTCTCAGCCAATCATCTACCTTCTGCTCATGTGTACGCAGCCAGCGCTGCGCCTGGGCATAGGGATCGTCATCATCCTCATATATCCATATCATGAGCCGCTCCAGTTCCTCCGGCTCCCATTGCATTCTCTGCAAAGCCGCATATGCTGCGGGGAACTCATCGGAAAATCCCTGCCGCACTATGGTGTGCACCCGCTCCGTGCCGCCGAAAACGGATTCAGGGTCCTCCAGAAACCGCAGATTATAGCGTTCAAAAATCCAGTGCGGCGACCAGCCGGTAAACACAATCCACTCCTTGCGGCGAACTGCCTCATTCACTCGTTCCAGCATCCGCTGCTCGTCCAGCTCCACCAAACGAAACCGGGTTTGCAGATCATAGGCTTCCATAGCCTCTTCGGCCCTGGTCATGATCCCGGCCCCGGACTCAATCCCGGCTATGCGGCCGTTGAAACGCCCGGCATGCTCCATGAGCTGCGGGATACTGGTGATTGTCACCAGATCCCGGCCGGTACGAGCCTCCTCGCCTGTCTGCCGCCCCGGCACCGAGACGGGAACAACAAGTCCGATTCGGGCCCCCGACAGATTCGGGCCAAGATTATCCAGTGTCTCCCCGTACTGCTGCATGTATTCAGCATGCGTCGCCGGCAGCCAGGCCCCGGCAAGCAGATCAGCTTCGCCCTGAGACACCATTCGCCACATCCCCTCCGCGTCGGTCTCAATCAGCTCGACCCGATAACCCAGGCGCTCCTGCAGCACTGCCTGTATCAGGTGAGCGCTTGCAACCTCCGAGCTCCAGTCAACATATGCCAGCCGGATAACCTGCTCGCGCCTGTCGGACTGCCGCGCCTCACGCCCGGCCTCAGCCGCTTCATCCGAATCCTGCGGGGTGCAGCCGAGTATGCCGGCTGTCACAAGCAGCACGACCGACAGTTTTCCGGTGAGCACCAAACCAGCCCCGAAGAGCCGTTTTATACGCTTGCCCAGACCGGGTTTTTTACTTTCACCGGCCTTGCGTGAGGTTCCTTGCAGCTTTTTGTCGTGCGGCTTCGGTTTTTCCCGTACCTTCGGCTCCTTCACTCGCGCCTTGCCGAGCCAGCTGACATGCCCGTGCACCAGATCCGGCTCCGGATGGCTGGCCGCGGTGCGGAACACATGTCCGTGTTTATATGCAGGCATAGAATACCCCGGGCCTTCGGTATAGCCGGACAACCCCTTGCGCAGGCTGAATATCATAAATATCAGCACCAGCGCGAACGGCAGGCCGGTCGTGATAGCGGCTGTCTGCAGCGCAACCAGACCGCCGCCTACCAGCAGTGCCGCTGCTACCGCCCCCTCGAGCAAGGCCCAGAAGAGTCGCTGCAGCTTCGGGGGATCCGGGTTTCCGCCGGCGGTAATAATATCTATCACCATCGAACCGGAATCCGACGAGGTCACAAAGAAGGTTATAATCACCACTACGGTCAGCAGCGAGCTGACGGCGGCAAACGGGAAGTTCTCCAACAGTACAAACAGGGCGACCGGAATATTCTCCTGCACTGCCCGGGCAATACCGCCGGCGCCAACCAGTTCGACATTCAGCGCGCTGTTTCCGAAAATAGTCAGCCAGGCAAAGGTAATCAGGGTAGGAACGAACATCACACCCATTATGAACTCACGAATCGTTCGCCCGTACGATACCCGTGCAATAAACATGCCGACAAAGGGCGACCAGGCGATCCACCAGCCCCAGTAAAAAACCGTCCAGCTATGCTGCCAGGTGGAGGTTTCATAGGTCTCGTTCCAGGTGGACAGCTGGGGCAGGTACTGCAGGTAGTGGCCCAGATTTTCCCCGAATGCATTCAGAATAAAGATAGTAGGTCCGACAATGAGCACGAACAGACACAGAACAATCGCCAGGACCAGGTTGATCTCCGACAGGCGCCTGATGCCTGCACTCAGCCCGGCAAGTACCGACCATGTCGCCAGCATGGTTATGCCGGCTATCAGAATCACCTGAATCGTAGTTGTCTGCCCGATGCCGAACAGATGATCCAGTCCGGCATTTACCTGCTGTACTCCGAGACCCAATGAGGTGGCGACACCGAACAGGGTGGCAACCGTGGCCAGGATATCGATTGCGTTGCCGATTCCGCCATGTATCCGCTCGCCCAGCACCGGGTAGAATACAGAGCGAATGGAAAGCGGCAGGCCCTTGTTGAAGGAAAAGAAAGCCAGTGACAGTCCGACCAGGGTATAGATGGCCCACGGGTGCAGGCCCCAGTGCAGAAAGGTTACATCCATTGCCCGCCGCGCAGCATCGGTTGTTCCCGGTTCTGCCAGCGGTGAAGAGATATAGTGAAAAATCGGCTCTGCAACACTGTAGAACAGCAGCCCGATTCCCATACCTGCACTGAAGAGCATGGAAAACCAGCCCAGGTTGGTGAATTCGGGTTTGGCATCGGAACCACCCAGGCGAATATCCCCGTACCTGCCCACCATCATCACCAGAACAAAAATGAGGATGATATTCATGGTCAGAATAAAGAACCAGCCTGCATAGGTAGCCACGAGGTTCTGAATCGCTTCGAACAGTCCGTCAACGTAGGCTTGAAACACTATCGCGAGAACCACCGAGCCGATAATTACAATCGCCGAGGTAAAAAATACCCAGGGATGGATGTCCACCGCCAGCCAGCCGCTGTCTGTTTCGCCCTCGCCGGG